>CAVGVM010000144.1:0-3717 GCA_963632645.1 Lachnospiraceae bacterium
ACTTTTCTTCAAAAACCCCCTCAAAATAGTGTACCAAATATTGACATAACTCCCATCTTGATTTTGTTCTTTTTTCATACTTTTACGTCCTCCTTAGTATTATTTATACATTAATTTTATAACAAAAAAACCACCTTTTCAAGCAGTTCTCCTATTTTTATTACTATTACTTATAATCTTATACAGAAATATTAAAACCAACACAAACTAAATAACATTATCATTAATCAACTAATTTTACACTTACCAACTTAGATACTCCTGACTCTTGCATTGTTATACCATAAAGAGTATTAGCATATTCCATAGTCTTTTTCTTATGAGTTATTATTATTAACTGAGTCTTACCATTATATTTCTTTAAATAATTACCAAATCTATCAACATTAGCCTCATCCAAAGCAGCCTCAACCTCATCAAATAAACAAAATGGTATACTCTTAATATTAAGTATAGCAAACAATAAACTAATTGCTGTTAAAGTCTTTTCTCCCCCAGATAAAAGATTTATACTAGACAATTTCTTACCAGGTGGAGTAACATTTATATTTATTCCTGTTTCCAATAAATCACTTTTATCTGTCAACTCTAACTTAGCCTCTCCTCCACCAAATAATGACTTAAACACCTTCTCAAACTCAACTTGAACTTGTTTAAACGATTTTAAAAATTCATCCTTCATTACCTCATCTAACTCTTTTATTATCTCAAGCAATGACTTTGACGCTTCCTCCAAATCACTATTTTGCTTTTGCATAAACTCATACCTAGTATTTATCCTATCATATTCCTCAATAGCACCAATATTTACTACACCAATATTCTTAAGTATTCTCTTATATTCTCCAACATTCTTTCTAGCTAAATCCTCATCTATTTCTAAAATATAATTTTCTTTAGCCTTTTCAAAAGTCATTTGATAAGTCTCACTTAAAGTATTAAGTAAATTATCCATTTTAACACTAGACTTAGTCTTACTTATCTCACATTCCTTTAACTTACCTTCCAAAGTCCTTATAGCAGTACTATTTAATCTAAATGATGCCTCTAACTCATCTATCTCTGCCTCTAATTTTTCCTTACTTTGAATCTTTTGCTTAGAAAGCTTACCAGTCTCATCCTTCTCTAACATAACCTCATAATACTTCTTAGTTATCTCTTCCTCTTGTTTAGTTATAGTATTATTAACAAGACCCTCTAAATTATTTAATTCCCCACTAGTCTTTAAAATATCACTATTTACCTTCTCTAACTGTTCATTTTTAGAACTTAATTCTTCCTCTAATCTAACCTTATCCTTAGAAATCTTAAAAATATCATCCTGAATCTCTTGTTCTTGCTTAACTATTTCCTCTAACTTAGGTTTTAAACTCTCTATTTCTTTAATTATATTCTCTTGCCTTAACTCTTGTTTTTGCAACTCATATTTCTCACTTATAATAGAATTAGTCTTTACCTTACCACCAGTAATAGATCCTCCAACATTTATTACCTCTCCAGACAAAGTAACAACCCTATATCTATTATTTATTTGTTTACTTATCATATTAGCATTATCAATATTATCAACCAATATAACATTTCCTAAAACATTCTTTATTATATTTTGATATTTCCCATCATACGTAACAATATTATCAAAAGTATCTATATAACCATTAGTTATAGTTAAAACACTTAAAGTATCACCATCAACATATCTAGGCTTTATCACATTTAAAGGATAAAAAGTTACACGTCCCAAATTATTCTCTTTCAAATAATTAATCGCAGACTTAGCATCAAAAGGAGTATTTACCACCACATAATCCTTAGCACCACCAAGTGCAACAGTAAGAGCCAACAAATAATCATTCTTAGTATCTACCAAATTAGATATAGTATTATGAATACCAGATAACTTAGGATTAGATAAAACCTTCTTAACATTCGGAGAAGATGCACCACCCTGTTCTATATAATCATTCAAATACTTTATCTTATAACTAATTTCTTGCTTTTGTTTATTTAAATTATTAAGCTTACCCTCAATATCTTTTCTATTATTAGTTAAATTCCTAAAATTGCTTTCCTTACTAATCAACATATTCCTTATATTATCTTGATTACTTTTCAAAATACTTATATCACTATTTATAGATATCTGTTCATTCTTAAGTGCTAAACTCTTCTCAGTTAAATTAGTTATATTCTCATGAACCTTTAAATCACTACTCTCATACTTACTTCTTTCATTCAAAATATTCTTTTCACCATTTAACTTTTCTAAACTCTTAGTAAGCTCTATATACTTTTGATTTAAACTAGCTATCTCTTCATTAGTTTTTAACAAATCCTCTTTTTTCTTCTCAAGTAAAGCATCCTTAGAACCAGTATTCCCCATTAACTTAGCAATTTCATTTTGAACTTCTTCTATTTTATTCTCATTCCCATGAAATATATTATTAAGCCTCTCTAAATCATGCACTATCAAAGCAATCTCAACATCACTTAACTTCTCTTGATAATCCAAATACTTCAAAGCAGATTCCCTTTGCACCTTCAAAGGTTCTATTCTTTCATTTAATTCTGCTATTATATCTTTAATTCTAGTCATATTCTCATTAGTTTTATCTAATTTCCTAAGAGCCTCTTCTTTTCTCTTTTTATATTTCAAAACACCTGCGGCTTCCTCAAAAATACCCCTTCTATCATATGGAGAACTATTTATTATATTAGCAACCTCTCCTTGAGAAATAATATTAAAAGCATATTTTCCAATTCCACTATCAAGAAAAAGATCCCCTATATCTTTTAAACGACACTTCTCACCATTAATATAATATTCATTCTCACCACTTCTATAAACCTTTCTAGTTATTGATATTTCCGTATATGGAACTTTCAAATAAGAATCACTATTATCAAACACCAAAGTTACAGAAGCCAAATTCAAAGGTTTCCTACTCTTAGAACCAGAAAATATAACATCAGACATATTATTAGAACCACGCAAAGTCTTAACAGATTGTTCACCCATAACCCATTTTACCGCATCAACTATATTACTCTTCCCACTACCATTGGGACCAACTATACAAGTTATATTATCATTTAAACTTAAATTTATCTTATCAGCAAAGGATTTAAACCCTGAAGTTTTAATTTCTTTCAAATACATAACATCCACATCCTATATGTTCTATAGGTAAATTATATCAAATTTTACTAAAAAGAAAAAGAACTAACTTAAAATTTAGTCAGTTCTATATACGATTTTGCCTATCATGTTCATCTTGAATATCTTCAATTCCTACAAAACGTTCCTCATATTGCATATTACTCTCAGAATATCTAGAATCATCAATTTCGTTTCTTCTTTTTACTTCCTTTACTATTCTTCTATTACTAGCATAAGCAAGAGAATCAGCAGGTTTAATATTTTTACTATTTCTAACACTATCAACTTGAGATATTATATAAAGTATTTGACCATGATCACTTCTATCAGTACCAGAATTTATTATCTCTCTTATAATTTGTATAGCATATTTCTTTAACTTATATGTTTGATCTGCAATTAACTCCTCAATAACATCACTAAACTCATCTTGTATTTCCTCATCTGTTAATACTATTTGTTCTTTATTTTCCATACTATTACCCCCTCAATAAAGCAGCCATATTATAACACGTATAATTTAAGATGTAAATTGATGGAATTTCTGCAATCATCAA
>CAVGVM010000145.1:0-4915 GCA_963632645.1 Lachnospiraceae bacterium
ACAAGTAAAATCACATATTTTCATATTTAAACCAAAAAAACTATAAGAAAAAACTGATTTTTCTTATAGCTTTTTTTAAGTTTCACAATACTTTTCTATATCAAATATCACAAAGTAACAAAATTTAGTAAATTTACTTTTTTAAAACCTTTGCCTTAACAGAAGTTCTCACATTACTATCAACACTTGATATATCTACAACTTTCTTCCTATCTTGCTTTTGCTCAAAAAACGATAATACATCACCTAACATATTTATTTCTGGCACCAATTGCTTACTAATATAATTATATACAAACGTTTCATTAAACTTACCACTATAATACCAATTATGAAAATCAATCCCCCCAGTAATTATATTTTTACTTATTACGTTATCTCGATCTCTTAACCACTTGATCTTTCTTACTTCCATCCACACATAATCTTTTTCTTTATTCTTATCTTTTAAATAATTAGGAGTTACCTTAGCAAATACTCTATCTTGATATTCATAAAGTGGAATCTCTTCAGGAACAAAATATTTTAATACTCCTTTATTTCTTATACAATAACAATCAAGTTTATGAACCTCACTTGAAGCATTAAGTTCTTTTTCTAATTCATCAGAAACTATATTTTCTATTTCCGCAAAATACTCAAATTCATAACCATCTTTTATAGATTCTCCATATTCTCTCTCTATTTTTTTAAATAAATCAGATGAAACATTAAAACCTAATCTTAAACCAATACCATATCCATAATTCACCAATCTTTTATTAGAGTTCGGATAACTTAAACCATCAGTTTCGATAAAAGTCGCATTTAAAATTTCTGGATTACAAGTACTTGTCCAGTACCTACCCAATTTTTGTTTTCCTCTTTTTTTAAACACCTTAGCACCATTTGATATAGCATAATCAGTAACACTAGCCACCCTATTTTTATCTGAAATTTCATTTTCTTGTAATATTGTTATACTCTTCATTACTTTCTGTCTCTCCTTCTCTAGTCAATAAAAGAGAAATATTTCATCTCTCTTACATTTCACTTGGTATTTTAATAACCAATAAACTTAGTAACTTTTCCATTACTTTATAAGTATAATTCAAAAGATTCAACCAATCACTTTTTTGATTCTCATCTTTTAACTTTGATATATTATTATTTTGATAGAACGTATTAGTAGTTACCGCTAAATCATATAAATACTCTGCTATATAATGAGGCATACGCTTTTGAGCCGCTAAATCTACACATTCTCCAGCCTTCAATAATTTCATTCTTAATTCTCTATCATTTTCATTATAAATATTATTACTTATTTCACCAATTGTTATTTCATTTTCCGTAACAATTTTTCTTATTCTAACAGCAGTATAAAGTAAATAAGGTCCAGTCTTTCCATTTACATCTGCAAACTTTTCAATATCAAATATATAATTATTTTCCCTATTATTTTGAAGATCAGCATACTTTAAAATAGAATTTACTATTATATCAATATCTTCTTCTTTCATATTTTTATTAGTTTCTTTCTTAGATAAAAATATTTCCTTTGTTTGTTTTATTAAATCCTCTAATTTTAAAGTTTCACCATTTCTTGTCTTAAAAGGCTTACCATCTTTTCCATTTATAGTTCCAAAACAATCATGCTCTAAATGAGTATTTTTAGTTAAATTACTCCTTTTACATGCTCTAAATATCTGTTCAAAATAAAGACTTTGTCTATCATCTACTACATAAAGTATATTATCAGGATTAAAATCTTTCATTCTTTGATAAATAGTAGCCATATCACTAGTAGCATATAAATACGCTCCACTTTTCCCTTGAACAATTAAAGGAGGCATTTCTTTCTTATCACTTGGCTCTGCAACCCTTATAATTTTAGCACCATCATTTTCTTCTAAAACGCCTTGTTCCCTTAAAAATTTCATTAAATCATCTATATACTTATAACTATCTCTTTCACCATACCAATAATCAAAATCAACATTTAAATATTTATATATTTTTTTTATATCATTTAATGACACATCATACATAACTTTAAAATACTCAGTATATTCCTTATTACCATCTTGTAATTCCTTAGTAATATTTTGACATATTTGCTTAACATCTTTATCTTCCTTACAAAGTTTAGACATTTTAGGATATATTTCTTGTAATAATTCAATTGTTATATCATCTGGTTTTAAATTTCTTTGTTTTAAACCATATATTACTTGTCCCATTTGAAGTCCAAAATCTCCTAAATGAACATCTCCAATTACCTTATAACCCTTTTCCTTTAATATTTCATAAATAGATTGTCCAATAATCGCAGGTCTTATATGACCAACATGAAGAGGTTTGGCTATATTAGGACCACCATAATCAACCACAAACGATTCCCCAGTATCAACTTTTTCGATACCATAACTACCACTATCTATAATCCTATTAAGTTCATCAGTCAAAAAACCATTTGCTATTTTTAAATTTATAAAACCAGGCTTAACAAACTCTATACTCTCAAAATAATAATCTATATTATCAATATCATTTAAATCCTTTACCAAAGACTCTCCTATTTCTATAGGATTTTTTCCTAATTCCTTAGCAATCTTAAACACACTATTTATTTGAAAATCACATAATTCCGGTCTATTAGAAACCCTTATACTAGCATGCTCTAAATCATAACCATTCGCATCAAATGCTACACTTATAACCTTTTCTAATTTTTCTATCATATTAATCCTCCTCAAAAATAAAAATTCTACAAAAATAAGGACGATTTCTCGCGGTACCACCTTACTTCATAGAATTCTATGCACTTTAATCCTTAACGCTGATTACACGTTTTTGCTAAAAGATACGTTCACAAGGACTTATTACTTGGTTCTCACTACCCCAAACTCACTTTAATAAGTACACCTTGCTACTACTTCTTCATACTTGCAAACTTGTTATAAATAATATCAATTTTTATAATATTTGTCAATACCAAATATTTTCTATCTGAGCATTACTAGAAAGTGGCGCAGGATTTGGCATTTGTAGTTTAACAGAAATTGGTATTTTAAACGCTGAACCAAAAGTCATACAAGTACCAGGTTGTAAAGTCTTTATTGTTGCTATTGTATCTCTAGTAACATTAGGCATCATTGTTTCTAGATAATTTACATCTCTAGCATGCATAGTCCTAAATATTAAGAAATTAGAACATTGACTAATAGCAGTTTCACTAATTTCTGAAGGTCTTTGAGTTATAAAACCAAGTAATATTCCGTATTTTCTACCTTCCTTAGCAATACGATCAAATATATTATAACCAAATAACTTAGTATCAGTATCATTTTGAACATATCTATGAGCTTCTTCAATTAAAATATGATATGCCTTACTAGCACGCTTTTCTGCAGTTACACATTGATTAAATAAAGCTCTTGAAAGAAGTTTTACCAATACTTTCGCAAATCTATCATCTACATAATTAATATTAAAGTTTACTATCTGAGCCTTTCTACCATCACCAGTAGTCATTAACCTTTCAATATATTGAGCCTCAGTTATATATTCCTTACAATCAAAATAAGTAGCATACTCTCCTTCTAAAAGACTACTAGTACGAACAGCCAAAATATTAGCATAATCATAAACCTTATCACTTTTTAAAATTCCTTCTGATATAAGAGCAAACGATAAAGCATTACTAAAATCTTGTAAAGTAAAAGGAACTGGTTCATTATTTACATATTCCAAATCATCTACTATAAAATGTGAAATTGCCCCAACAACCTTTTCAATCGCAGCCATACTATCATTATCATTAACATATAAACATTGTTTCAAAGTCCTAGTATAACCAGGTTCAACTATCTTTAAATCCAAATTAAGTTCCGGAGTATTATAGCAAGTAAGTACTGAAATAATTTGATTTCTAACACTAGAAGCACTCTTACCAGTTAAAATTATATCTCTCAAACACTTAGCAATAATATTATTCTTATACCTTTGAACACTCTCATCATTCCTTGATAACACTGGTAATAAATTAAGAGTCTTTTCTATTATAGGTATTTGATTAGGATCATTTACATCCAAAAGCATTGAAATACCATCTGTACCCATAAGCCAAAGAGGAATCCTAAGTTGTTCTTCCCCATAAGCATTAGGATTAGTAGTAATACTCTTATAACATATATTGGGATTAACCTCTTCTAACCTAGAAAATGAATGATGATACTCACCATACGCATCAAATACAAAAATATTAGAATTTACTGGAGCATGATTAGAATAAAATAAATTTTGAATTACAGTTGCAGTAGCACAACTCTTACCAGATCCAGAATTACCAATTATAGCAAAATGATTAGAAAAGAAATTATTTATCCCAACATTAATACCATAATTATTATATATAGAAGATTGTCCTAAATAAAAAGTACTAGAACTTGGAGTAGAAGGACCCAAAATAAGAACTAACTCATCCATATTAATTATTCTAACATCAGCCTTAAAACTCGGTTTCTTACTAACACCAGGATAATACCTATTATCTATTATTTCTCCAATAATAGCAATCATCAAATATTCCTCATCAATACCAGTGATCTCCCCAACTACCTTTTGACCATTCTCCTCAAATATAACATGTAAATTAGATAAACTAGGTTGAACTTTAATATCAATACTCATCTTTATCTTTACTTTTTCATCTTTTATCTCTACAATTTTTCCTAACATATTAGACACCTCTTATCATATAAAAATTATAACTTAGATCACCATTTATTTCAAGAAGTTTTTTAAATACTTTAAACTTATTTACAATTATTATTTGTTTTTATACCAAGTTTTATAACAATTCTTAATCCATAAACCATAATAACATTATACTTATCTCTAAAAAAAAGAAAAGTGCCAAAATTATAAGCAC
>CAVGVM010000146.1:0-5874 GCA_963632645.1 Lachnospiraceae bacterium
ATAAAAAGTTTTTTTAGACGAAACTAATTCCTTAAAACTCTTTATTTCACTTGAAGTATTCTGAATATAATCATTAAAAGACAAACACATAGTCCATCCTCCAAGTGTCTTATTAGTAAGTTTCTGATAATCATTTGAATAAAAATCATCTACATGTATTATCTTAGCGCCATCTTTTTTCATCTTATTTAAAGCCTTATTAAATAATTTTTGAATTTCCTCGTTTGTTTCCTCAGTAGCCGAAGATTTAATACTTTCATCACCATAAGCAAACTGATCCAATACTAAAATTTTCTTATTTTTCAAAGTTTTATTATTAATTTTAGAATAAGTACCAGTCCTTTTATTAGCCATACCTTCAAGTACTAAAGCATTTTCTCTTACAGTCTTAGTAATTGGACCCACCACATCACGAGTTATATCATAAGCAACCACCCCAGTATTATCAATCAAATCAAAAGTAGATCTAAATCCAACCACATTATTAGCAGCCGCCGGTGCCCTTAAAGAAGAATTAGTATCCGTACCAATACCAACCGGAGCATAACCCAAAGCAACCCCAACAGCACTACCACCTGAAGAACCATAACTAGAATAATTTTTATTATAAGCATTTCTAACTATTCCATAAGAACTTTCTGAACTATCTGCCCTAAGAGCAAACTCACTCATATTAGTCTTAGCTAAAATAATCATTCCCTTCTTTCTAAGTAATTCAATTACCTTAGCATCCTTCTTAGGATAAGAATCACTCAAAGCCTCAGTACCCACAGTCGTAGGCATTTCCTTAACATCAATATTATCTTTAACTATAATTGGAATACAAAAAAGATTTGAACTTCGTCCCTTCTTCTTATATATTTCATCACACTTTCTAGCCTCTTTTACTACATTTTTATTCACAGTAATAACAGCATTATAAGTCTTATCATATACATTTATCCTATCTAAATATAACTTTACCAACGTCTCATAGGTTAAATACCCATCATCAATAGCCTCTTGAATCTCATAAATATCCATATTTGTTATATCTACTGGTGCTTCATTATATGCAAAACAACTAGTAGAAAAAGCAAACATAGAAAACAAACTAACTAATAAAACTTTAAATTTTCTCATAACATACACCATTTTAATTACCTTATACTTATCATAACAATCATCATCATTTTAAATTTTATTTTCACTTACCTCTGTCATTTTAAATTTTGTTTTTCATGCTTTGATAATTATTAAAATTTATTTTTATATCTTGCACACATCTTACATACCTCTACGTTTACTTTATCATGTCATATCTATTGTACAATATCTTAAAGAAAAAAGAAAATGTTATTTATTAAGATGCTTTAACTCATCTATAACAAATATTCCATTTTCTCTTATTAATTTATCATCAAAATATATATTTCCTCCACCAAAATCTTCTCTTTGAATTAAAACCATATCCCAGTGAATAGCACTACTATTACCATTATAAGCATCCTTATAACAAGCTCCAGGTGTAAAATGAATACTTCCTATTATCTTCTCATCAAATAATATATCTCCCATTGGATATCTTATATTTGGATTAGTTCCAATAGAAAATTCTCCAACATATCTAGCACCCTCATCAGTATCAAATATTTCATTTAAAACCTTATCATCCTCATCACAAGTAGCATTTACTATCTTACCATTCTCAAACGTTAAAGTAACACCATGATAAACATTACCTCTATAAGGACTTGGTGTATTATATTTAATAACACCATTTATACTATCTTTAACAGGAGCAGTATAACACTCACCATCAGGAATATTACACTCTCCAGAACAAGGTATAGCAGGAATATCTTTTATTGAAAAAGTAATATCAGTATCCTTTCCAGTAAGCCTTACCTTATCAGTCTTTTCCATTAATTCCTTTAAAGGTTTCAAATCCTTACTCATTTGCTCATAATCATAACACATAGCATCAAAAGAAAAATCAAAAAATTCCTCCGGAGACATTTTAGCCTTTTGACTATCTACTTTAGAAGGATAATTTAATAATACCCATTTCTTTTCATTTGCTCTTATATCTCTATATTCCTTTAAAGCATCTCCTATTTTCTTAGTCTTATCTTCCGGAACTACACTATCAACATAATCACCTTGATTACAATAAATCCTTATAAAGCTATCAAACTTAGTTACCTCAAACTCTTCAATTTCCTTTAAAAGTTCTATCTTCTTATCAGTAGTACCTTTATTAATCTCAGCCCTTAAAACTGGATCAAAGAAAGAAACATCAACACAAGCCTTTTTTTCATTAATTAACTTAACTAATTCTTTAACCAAAGGCATTGGTTCCATAGTTTCACAACTTATCTTAACCTTTTCCCCTTCTTCAACCTTAATTGAATGATTTACTATCGTATTTGCTAATATACTTATTTTTTCTTTCATTTTCTCACCTCATTTTTAATTTTTGCATAACATATAACAGAAAGGAGTTACATATGCAATACAATAATATTATGTCTTCTTATCCTAGAAATATGTATGGAGCACCTAGAAGACCATATCAAACTATGAAGCCAAACAACAGATATGTCGGTGGAGGCTTTCTTTTACCATTTGCTTTAGGATTCGTATCCTCACCATTAATATTCGGAGCAACCAGACCAAGACCTAACTATTATGGACCTAATCCTTATCCATACTACCCATACTATTAAAGATTTATTTTATAAGTAAATCTTTTACTTTTTCATAAGTAAGCACATAATTATATTCATATACCCTTGACTTCAATAACAACGTTTTATAAACAACATCATTATATATTTTAATATTATCCCTAAAAATATTAGAAATATTAGTTTTAACACCCTCAGTAAGTCTTTGACACTCTTTATTAAATACCTCATCAAACTTATCACTATCTTTAGAAAGCAAATTAAACTCTTTCTTATACTCCATAAATTGCTTATCAAAAATAAGTTTCATTTCATAAACATGAGTAATTAAATCGTTAAACTCCTTAATCTTTTCATTTATTTCCTCTTTATCTAAAGTAACTATCAAATTCATTTCATCAAATATATTTTTAGTCTTTACCCTAATAGTATTATTAAAGCCTAATAAATAATCTTTAACAGGATTTAAATTACTAATATTATTTTTTCTTATTCCTAATTTCTCATACAATTTCTTTTCAATATTATAAAAAGATTCCCCAATAAACTTAGCATTAGCATTAGCATACTTATCAATATTTATATACTCACACTCTTTTAAATAAGTATAAGAAGTATTAATTATAAGTTTTAAATTCTTATTCTTTACCAAATCTCGTTGATCATATAAATCATTTAATATACTATCAATAAACTCTCTATAAAGATTAAGCAATAAATCACGTTTACTATGAATATTCTTTATTAATTCTTCCTTAAAAATACTATTATATCTATCAATAATAAAATTTACATTTCCCTTAGAATCAACACCACAACTAGAAAATATTTGTCCCTTATAAGCATCAGTATTAGCATTTACCAAAGCCTCTATCTTGTTTCGTATACCCATATTTTGCATTAATTCTTGTCTAAAATTACTATACAAACTATTCAAATTATTTAAATCAGCATATCTATTAGAAACACTAATTTTAATAAGTTCATTAAATGACTTTATAGCATTATCACATACTTTCTTTGAATACTTAGCCATATTATCATAAATAATTATTACATTCTTCTTAAAAGAATTATTAGTTAAAGCCTGTAAAAACCCTTGTTCTGAAACCTCATTACATAATTCGTTATACATCAAAAGACTCATCTGTTCAAAATAAAATAAGGATTGTTTATCTTTTTCACTTACAGAATCATTATAATTTTTATTTATCATAATTAAATGTTCTTTTAACTCTTGCCAGTTCATAAACAACCTCCTTATCTTTACTTTCTATATATATTTTATACCTTTTTTCAAAAAATTACTAGTCTATATTAAAATTTTACCAGTTTTTTTATACTTTTTTTTAACAAGTATCATACAAATATCAGAACAATTTTTCTACAAAACAAAAATTTTATCAAACACACTATTTTATTTATCAAAAGACCAATTTTACTCTGAAATTCCATTTACTTTTACTAAAAAATGTTATATACTTAGCTTATGGTATAAGGAGGTGGTAATATTAATAATAGTTTTAATGACTTTTTTAACTACATTAACGACAACAACAACAGAAACAAAATAGTTAAGAAAAAAACAAATAAAAAATTAGTATTATGCATTAACTTATTAGCAATTGCCCTTTTAATAGGAGGAGGATATGGAATTAAATACATATTCGACCAAAAAAGAGATGCTAGAGAAGCACAAATAAGAGAACAAGAACTTTTAGCAAGTCAGCAAAAACAAGCTAAAGAAATAGCAGAAAACTTAAAAAAACAAGAAACTGAAGAAACACCAGAAGAAAAAACAAACATACATCGCGATTTTTCTAAATTAAAAAATGAAAATAGCGATACAATAGCATGGCTTTATGTTCCCGGAACTGAAATAAACATGCCAATCGTTCAAAGCAGTGATAACACTTACTACTTAACACACGGATTTGATAAAAAATATAATTCTCTTGGTTGGGTATTTGCCGATCACAAAAACATCTTTCCAGATCTTAGCACTAACACCATTATATATGGACACACTTATAAAAGAAACACTAGTTACAGTACCTTAAAAGACGTACTAAACGATGATTGGTTAAAAGACAAAACAAAACAAAAAATTACTTTTGATACAACCAAAGAACGACTTAGTTTTCAAGTATTTAGCATTTACACCATAGAAAAAACAAATGATTACTTGCACATCAGTTTTGACACAAAAGATAAATATCAAAATTATTTAAACAAATCCCTAAAAAGAAGCATAAAAAACTTTGGTGTTACAGTAAACACAAATGATAAAATACTTACTCTTTCAACCTGTTATACTGACGCTAATCACAGACTAGTTGTTCAAGCAAAATTAATAGACTCTAACTAGAGCCTATTTTTTTATTCCATAGTTTTAATTTTTTTCTTTAACAAAAGACTTATTTTTAAATTTTATTATCACCAAATCTTTTATTCACAAATTTTAAATACCAAAACCATTACTTTTTAAATTTTAAGTTCTAATTTTTAAATCTTTTATTTCCCAAACATTATAACTTTTACTTTATAAATTTTAAATTCATCTAACCTATCATTAATAATTTTTACTTTTATTTAGTTTCATAATAAATACTTTTAGCAGTACTCTTATTCGCAATTATCTTATCGCCAGCATTATCTTTTATATCCTTACCACATACTATCTTAACCTCATACTTAAACTTATCACCAGACTCATCCATAGTAACCTTTAAACTATTAGAATCTTGAAGTAAACACTCACCCATATCTATATCAGGATTAGTGCTATATAAATCACTAACACTTACAGTAATAGATTCTCCAGGCTTTTTGCAATCTATATCAAGTCCAGTATCATCTTCCAATCCATCATCTTGAGAATTTTCAGAACACCAAATATCATCTTTATGATCAATATTATAAAGTTCCAAATTTTCTTTTAACACCTTTTCAATAGATTCTCCACTATCTCTTCTACTTTCATTTAATGATTTCATAATACCAGGTATAACAATCGCAGATAATATTCCTAAAATAACTACCACTAGAATAAGTTCAACTAGAGTAAAACCTTTATTTTTCATTTTCTCCTCCTAAAAACTTTAATAATTTGTCTTCATCCCAAATTTCAATTCCTAAACTTACAGCCTTATCATACTTACTTCCAGGACTATCTCCTGCTATCACAACATCAGTATTCTTAGAC
>CAVGVM010000147.1:0-3854 GCA_963632645.1 Lachnospiraceae bacterium
TCCTATTAGTATTCAGATATTTGGTAATGATGTTGATTCTTTTGTTAAGTCTGCTAGGTATATTGAGGAAAATTATCATCCAGATATTATTGATATTAATATGGGGTGTCCTGTTCCTAAGATTGCTTTGAAGAGTCAGGCTGGTAGTGCTCTTTTAAAGAATCCTGAAAAGATTGGGGAGATTGTTTCTAAGGTTGTTTCTGCGGTTAGCATTCCTGTTACTGTTAAGATTCGTAGTGGTTGGGATAGTGCTTCAATAAATGCTTGTGAGGTTGCTAAAAGGTGTGAAGAGGCTGGTGCTAGTGCTATTGCTATTCACGGTAGGACTAGGGCTCAGGGTTATAGTGGTACTGCTGATTGGGGTATTATTAAGGCTGTTAAGGAATCTGTTAGTATTCCTGTTATTGGAAATGGTGATGTTAGGACTATTTATGATGCTAAACGTATGCTTGATGAGACTGGTGTTGATGCTGTTATGATTGGACGTGCTACTTTAGGAAATCCATGGTTTATTAAGGAATGTGTTTCTTATGTTGAGGATGGGGAGATTATTCCATTACCTAGTATTTCTGACAAACTTGATATGATTAAGAAACATTATTTGCTTTTGAAGAAATATAATAATGAGAAGGTGGCTCTTCTTGAGATTAGGATGCATGCTCTTTGGTATATTAAGGGTATTCCTGGTGTTAAAAAGTATAAGAGTATGATTACTAATTGTTCTAGTGAAAGTGAGTTTTTTGAGGTTATTGATTCTATTAGAAGGGATGCTGATTTTTAGTATTTCTTTTTTTATGTTATAATGGTTATTGTAGAGAGGGTTGATACTTATTATGGATAATTATCAAGGAGAGAAATTTTTACTTAAACTTTATGATAGAGATCTTTATAATAAAGAATCTGTTAAACATTCTAGTGATGTTTCTGATAATAAGTTTGAGGCTGTTAGAAAGTATTTAGAGAGACTTGAGGGCTCTAAAAAGGCTTTTAGTAGGAATAAGCAAGGGGCTGTTAAGTTTTTAAAGAATAGATATTATGATAAATATGTTATTAATGCTGAGGATATTCCTGTTAGTTATTTTGAAAAGAAAAGAAAAATGTGTGAGGATCGTGGTGTTATTTATTCTAAGAAGACTGTTGTTAATAGGGCTATTCGTAATCAAAAAAGAACTTTTGATAGATGGTTGGATTATTTGATGAGTGATGATATTGATTATCCTATGTGGGTTAGATATTGGGCTTTTCAAGGAATGCTTAAGTTAGGACATTTTGATTTTTCTAAACATAGTTTTTCTAGGAGAGGGAAGGATACACCTTATTCTTTTGCTAAGTTTAATGAGGAAGCTATTAGGATGAGTATGGATCTTGTTATGAATTATTATTCTTATGGTGATAATGTTTCTGATTCGGAACTTGATGATTTGGTTCTTAATGGTAATTTTGGTAAGATTTATGCTAGATGTTTGTGGACTTGTGAAGATAAGTTTATGGAACTTGCTAAGGAATCTTCTTCTGGAATGTGGAAACTTTATGAATGTGGTTCTAATTCTGAGAAGTTATTTTCTGATATTGATGGGAAGTTTACTTCTTGGTGCATAGATGATGAGGTTGTTTCTAGTGATTATCTTGATTCTTCTGATGTGTATGTTTATTATACTAAGGATTCTGAGGGTGAGTTTACTACGCCAAGGATTGCTGTTGTTGTTGAGGATGGAGAAATTACTGAGGTAAGAGGTATTAGTGATCCGGAACAAAATGTTGAACCTGAATTTTTTGATATAGTTGAGGAAAAACTTGGTGAGTTTTATCATGATAAGAAATTTGATAATATGCTTAGAGATATGAGAAGAGTTTATGATATTATTTCTAGTGATGATGTTTCTGCGGATGATCTTAAGTTTATTTATGAGGTTGATTCTAATATTAATTGTTTTGGTAAAGATAAGGATTTTGAAATTGTTAGATTTTTGAGAACTAGGGATAAGAAGAATGATTATGGTGTTATGTATGGGTGTCCTAGTACTCTTGTTGGGGATTCTTATTCTGATTTGTTTGATGATATTTATTTGTATTTAGGTGATATTGTTATTAATGATGAAGTTTTACCTGAAGGATTTCATTGTCCTGCGATTGTTTTAGGAGATTTTGAGGCTCCTTATTTGAAAAGTTCAAGTGGTTTGGAAAGTTTATATTATGTTAAAAAAGATTTGGTTGTTAGTAGTATTTCTGATGATAGTGGTCTTTTGGGACTTCATGGTGTTGGTGGAGATATAGATTGTGGAAATCTTCATTTATCTAGAAAGAGATTATGATTTTTTTCTTGACAAAGTTGTTTTTAAGTGTTAGATTATATTCATAAATTGATGAAGCAGATGCTTTGCATGAGTATTTATTGATACTATTTATAGAGAGTTAGGGTATGCTGGAACCTAATAATAGTCTTTAAATATTAAAAACTGTGGAGATGGCTGTTGCCCGGGTAATCCGTTATAATTTTGAGATATCAGTTAATGATAAGAAAGGTGGTACCGCGTTTGTTCGCCCTTTTGTCATTAACTTTTTTTATTTTAAGGAGGAATTTATTATGAGACAATTTAGTGAACAAGAATTGATTAGAAGGGAAAAGGCTAAGAATTTGGCTTCGATGGGTATTGATCCTTTTGGACATAGTTTTGAGGTTACTTCTAATTCTAAGGAAATTAAGGATAAGTATAGTGAAATGAGTGCAGAAGAACTTGAAGAAATGGAAGTTCCTGTTGTTATTGCTGGACGTATTATGACTAAGAGAGGAAAAGGTAAAGCAGGATTTATTAATATTCAAGATAAGTTTGGGCAAATTCAAGTTTATGTTAAGATTGATAATATTAGTGAGGAATCTTATGAAATTTTCAAGAAAAGTGATTTAGGTGATATAGTTGGTATTTCTGGTACTGTTATGAGAACACATATGGGTGAACTTACTGTTCGTGCGACTAAGTATGAACATTTGGTTAAGGCTCTTCGTCCTCTTCCTGAAAAGTTTCATGGACTTGTTGATACTGAGGAAAGATTTAGAAGAAGATATGTTGATTTGATTATGAATGAAGAAGCTCGTAAGGTTGCTTTTATGAGACCAAGAATTATTAGATCTATTCAAAATTATTTAGATAAACTTGGTTATACTGAGGTTGAAACTCCTATTTTAGGTACTATTTTAGGAGGGGCTGCTGCTAGACCTTTTGTTACTCATCATAATACTTTAGATATTGATATGTATCTTCGTATTGCTACTGAACTTCCACTTAAGAGATTATTAGTTGGGGGAATGGATGCTATTTATGAAATAGGTAGAATTTTTAGAAATGAGGGTATGGATAAGAATCATAATCCAGAATTTACTACTATTGAACTTTATAAGGCTTATTCTGATTTAGATGGTATGATGGAACTTACTGAAAATATTATTGGTAATGCTGCTATGGAAGTTCTTGGTACTTATGATATAAAATGGCGTGGTCATGAGATTAGTTTAAAACCTAAATTTAAGAGACTTCATATGGTTGATGCTATTCGTGAAAAGACTGGTATTAATTTCTTTGATGATATGAGTTTTGAGGATGCTAAAAAACTTGCTTTGGAACATGATATTGAGGTTGAAGATCATTTTGATTATGGTCATATTGTTAATGCTTTCTTTGAAAAGTATGTTGAAGAAACTATAATTGAACCTACTTTTATAATTGGTCATCCAACATCTATTAGTCCACTTGCTAAAAAAGATCCTAAGGATCCTAGATTTACTCAAAGATTTGAACTTTTCATTGTTGGTGGAGAGTATGCTAATGCCTTTACTGAACTTAATGATCCTATTGATC
>CAVGVM010000148.1:0-6014 GCA_963632645.1 Lachnospiraceae bacterium
GGATAAGAACAACGATTATAATTAACTCTCGTATCAGCACTTACACCACCAATTCCAAAAAAACCAATAAGTGTAAATAGCATTACCCCCATAAATATTTTTATACTTTTTGACACAATATCACTCCCATTCCTTTTTACACAACTTGATTATACCTTATAATTTTAAGAATAGCAATGATTTTTTTCAAAATTAATTAAGTTTTGCGTTAGATAAATTTAAAACCTCATAAAGTTTCATATGTTTATCAGTAAACACCCCTAAACTACTAATTAAATACTTATAAATATAATCTACATTATTACATTCCTTACCCGTAAACTCATAATATAAATACATAAATTTATCTAAATTACTTTCTTCATAAAGCCTAGCAAATTCACTTCTTAAAAACTTCAAAACTCTCTCTTCCTCACGAGTAATAACACTATTTTTCTTATTATTTTCCCCAAGAATCTTATACAAAACAGAAAAACTACTTAACCTATCACACATCTCTATAACCTCTTGCTCCTCATCAAGAATCATCCTTGATACCAAAGAAACTTTACTATTTCTTATTAATAACCCCACAACCATAAGCCCATCACAAAGAAGACATAAACTACCAGCATCCTTAACACCATTCATTTCATACCTAGGAATCTTATCTGTAAATGAACTGTCAAATAAAACATCATTATAAATAATATCTTCAATAACCTTAGAACTAACTTTAAAAAGTATAATTTTCTTAACATACTTTATCTTATCATTATCATTCCATTCAAAATACTCCACCAAATTCTCATTAAAATTAAGTAATATATCATAAATATAAGTCATATTATCGCCCTCAAAAATAGTATATACAATATTTTTAATTTTAATCTGTTTAAAATTTGACAAAAATAGTATATAATTAACTAGGTGATAAAAAATGATAGAAATAATAAAGTACATAATCTTAGGAATAATACAAGGTTTCACAGAACCAATACCAGTCTCATCCTCTGGACATGTCATGATTTTAAACAACTTATTAAATACCGACATAGACATAGGAATGCTAGCAATCCTAACAAACTTTGGTAGCCTAATAGCAATAATATATCTCTACAGAGAAAGAATAAAAACACTATTTATTGATTTCATAAAACACATCAAAAAAGATTCCCCGGAAACAAAAGAAAACTTTAGATACTGCTTATTACTAATAATAGCAACCATTCCCGCTGGTATAATGGGACTAATAGTTACCAAACTAGGAATATTTGATATCCTTGAAAAAAATATCAAATTTATTGGAGTAACTCTCCTTATAACCGCTGGATTCCTATTTCTAATTAGAGACATAAGAGGAAAAAAAGACAACAAACACATAACCCTAAAAGACGCAATCATAATAGGATTATTCCAAGTAGTAGCACTCGTTCCAGGAATCTCAAGAAGTGGTTCAACCATCGTCGGAGGAATGCTAAGAAATTTAAAAAGAGAAACAGCATTTGACTTTTCATTCCTGCTTTACGTTCCCATAAGTGTTGCAACAACAATCCTAGGACTAAAAGATTTACTAACAAGTAATTTATCTCTAATAACAATAATGTACTATCTCCTAGCAACAGCAATCGCTGGAATAGTAACCTACTTCGCAACCAAATGGTTTAGAAGCGTTGTAAAAGACGGAAAACTTATTTACTTTGTAATATATTGTCTAATCGTAGGAACACTTGTCATATTATTCCTATAAAAGTTCTATTTTGTAGAACTTTTTTTATGCTAAAAAATACATAACAGAATAAAGTTATCTAGGAGATGATTAAATGAAAATAGGAATACCAAGATCCCTTTTCTACTATAGATACCAAACACTTATAAAAACCTTTCTAAACGAACTAGACATAGATTACATAATTTCAGATCCCACAACCAAACAAACCCTAGAAGACGGAAACAAACTAGCACCACCAGAATCATGTATAAGTCTAAAAATATTCCTAGGACATATAAAAAATCTAATAAATAAATGTGATTATATTCTAATACCCCATATCGAAAGTCTAAAAAAAGACGAAAAAGTATGCACAAATTTCTATCTATTATATGATTTAGTAAACAACCTATTTAACATTAACATACTAGATATTAACATCGATGAAACCCATAAAAAACATGAAAAAAACGCCTTCATAGAACTAGGACTATATCTAGGATTTCCCTTTAATAAAACCCTATCAGCATACAAAAAAGCCAAAGAAAAAGAAAAAAAAGTACAAAACAACTTACTCCTAAAACAAACAAATATTCTAAACAACAATAACAAAAAAATACTCCTAGTAGGACACCCATACAACATATACGATGAACTAATCGGAAAACCAGTAATAAATATCCTAAAAGAAAACAATATAGACATTGTATATGCTGATATATATGATAAAAAAGAACTCGAAAAAGAATCAAAAGAAATATCAAAAGACACCTACTACACAGTAAACAAAGAACTAATGGGAGCAATTACAAAATATAAAAACAACGTAAACGGAATAATAATCATATCAGCATTTCCCTGTGCCCCAGACTCAATAACAAATGAACTAATCATAAGAAAAATAAAAAACAAACCCATAATAACCCTAATCCAAGACGAAGAAACAGAAACAACTGGACTAATAACAAGATTAGAAAGTTTTATAGATATAATAAACAAGGAGAATACATATGAATAAAATAATATCATTCCCTCGCCTAGGAGACTACTCATACTTTATTAAACCATTCATAGAAAACATAACAAATCAAAAAGTTCAAGTTGCCCCACCAATAACCAAAAAAACCATAGAACTCGGTAGCAAACATTCCCCAGATTTTATCTGTATGCCCTTTAAATACAACCTAGGAAACTACATCGAATCCCTAGAACAAGGAGCAAATATCCTCATTCAATTTGGTGGAGGATGTAGATATGGAAACTATGCAGAACTCCAAAAAACAATACTAAAAGACCTAAAATATGAATTTGAATTTTACGAATTCATAAACAAAGGAAAAACAAGTTTCAATTACATCTACAAAACATTTAAAAACATAAACCAAGATCTAACCAGAACAAAACTCCTAAAAAACTTCATAACAACATTCATAAAAATAATACTTTTCGATCAAACAGAAAACTATAACAGAAAAAAAGTCCAAAAAAACTACCAAGAACTAAAAAAAATAAAATATAAATTCATAAATGAACTAAAAAATGAAACAAATATTCTAAAAATACTAAAAATAAAACACAAATACCAAAAAAAATATAAAAAAATAAAACAAATAAAACCAAAACTAAAAATAGGTATCATCGGAGAACTATATACTACTATGGAACCATCATCAACCTATAATCTAGAAGAAGAATTAAAAAAACAAAACATAAGCATAAAAAGATTTACAAACATTTCATATTTACTAATCTATAAAAAAATACTAAGTCCTTACATAAAACTAAAAACAAAAAAATATCTAAAATACAAACAAGGTGCAGACGCAACAGATAATATCTATAGAACCCTACTCCTAAAAAAGAAAAAATACGATGGAATAATTCATAACAAACCATTCGGATGCACACCAGAAGTAGGAATAACACCTATCCTAAATCGTATATCAAGAGAAAAACAAATTCCTATAATTTACCTATCATTTGATACCCAAACAAGTAATACAGGAATAAAAACAAGACTAGAAGCATTCATCGATATGCTTCAAATGAGAAAGGAAAACAAAAATGAAAAATAAAGCTTATCTAGGAATAGATATAGGATCAATATCTACCAAAGGAGTAATAATAGATAAAGATAATAACATATTAGCAAAAGATTACATATGGACCAAAGGAGATCCCATAAAAGCCGTAAAAATATTATTACAACACTTAAAAAAAGAACTACCAAAAGACTATGAAGTAGTATCCTCAGGAACAACTGGAAGTGCAAGAAGACTAATTGGTATAATGATAAGAGCAAATGTAATAAAAAACGAAATAACCGCTCACGCCATAGGAACAGCATCAAAATATAAAGACGTAAAAACAATCTTCGAAATTGGAGGACAAGACTCAAAAATAATCCTACTGAACAACAAAATAGTAACAGATTATGCCATGAATACCCTATGTGCCGCTGGAACCGGAGCCTTCCTATCAAGCCAAGCCAAAAGATTAGAAGTAGATATAAAAGACTTTGGAAAAATAGCCCTAACATCTAAAAAACCAACCAAAATAGCAGCAAGATGTACTGTTTTTGCAGAATCAGACCTAGTACACAAAGCCCAAATAGGACACAAAAAAGAAGACATAATCGCCGGACTATGTGAAAGCGTTGTAAATAACTATCTAAACAACGTTGCCAAAGGCAAAAAAATAACCCCTCCTATAGTATTCCAAGGTGGAGTGAGTAAAAATATTGGAGTCGTAAAAGCCTTTGAAAAAATAACCAAAGAAAAAATAATTACTGACGAAAACGGACACCTCATGGGATCCCTAGGAATAGCAATTCTCTCAAAAAAAGAAAAAGAAGAACCATTTGACTTTAACATTCTAGACCTAAACTACGAAACAAAAGGATACGAATGTAAAAGATGTCCAAATCACTGTGAAATAATAGCAATTAAAAAAGATAAACAAATAATAGATGCCTGGGGTAACAGATGTGAAAAAGGAGCTTTAATCTAAAAGCTTTTTTTATTTTTCTCACGTTTCTTCCTATTAACAATCTTAGAATATTTTACTGGATACCAACTACGTACTTTTAATACCTTACCAAACCTTACCCTAACCACAACACATATATACTTATCTATATACTTATAATACTCTAAACCACACTTTACTTCATCATAAAAAACATAATCAGGATTGTTAATAATAACAGAAAGTCTTTCATATGATTTTTCAATATTTTCAATACTTTCAAAATCCTTCAAATGATTATTCCTAACATGAATTATTCTATCATCAAAAACTACAATAGATTTATTTTCATATAAAGACAAATCATAATAATTAGCAATCTTTGAACTTACTACACCTAAATATTTATATCTCATAACCAAATTCCCCACAAAAAAAGCCCACCAATTCAGGTAGGCCTAAGATAATAAGGTTGGGCATCACATCCAACATCTCATCAGAAATTACTAAAATTTCCTACACTTAAGACAAATAGTCCGCGATAGACGATGACATTCTATCCTCATATTATCTCCACAAAGAACAGAAAACTCCATTCCCTATGCCAAGACATTGTACATTATTTTTTATAATATGTCAAACAGCCTCTACTATATTATACACACAAAATTCTAGTTATCCCTACCCTAATAAAAAAATAGCATCAAAAAAAGACTTACCTCAGTAAGCCTATTTAACATCAACATGAATACTCTTATACATACTAGGTACACTAGGATATTCCCTTCTATACTTATACCTTGCGTATCCATCGCAATAAGCATAAAACATAGAAACACAATTATTAGCATACCAATCAATAATTCTTTTTCTATTAGCAAAAGAAGAAGCCGAATAACTAGTATAAAAATCAATAGCCTTTCCCAAAGTATGCTTAGAACCTCTAATACCACCAATATTACCATTAAAAGTTACACAACGAAGACCACTAGTAATATACAAAACCCCATATTTCTTTCTTAAAGCCTGAACATATTTAAGAAGCTTAATACTAATCAAACTAGGATAACCACTACAATACTTACCATTACACTCACACTTAAACTCTTCCAAACTAAAATTCTTCGTATATAACCTAACCCTTTCAGCATTTCTAAGCAAAATTTCCGTATGCTTACCATAAATACCATCAATATCACTATCTCTAACAAAATACTTCTCTTGAATATTTCTATAAGCATTTCTCGTAAGAACACCTTCTACTCCATCAACCTTTCCCTTATAAAAACCTAAATTCTTCAAGTATTGTTGACGCTTTCTTATACTTAATATATTAACCACCCCTACTATATAATAT
>CAVGVM010000149.1:0-3092 GCA_963632645.1 Lachnospiraceae bacterium
ATATTTTAGAACAAAAGGGGATAATAATAATAGTATTGATATTGACTTAGTTAGCAGTAATGATGTATTTGGAAAGGTAAAATATATAGTAAAATATGTTGGTTATCCCACAGTAATAATACAAGAAATATTTAATAAATAATGAATGGATGATGTCTATGCCGAAAACAAAAAGGATTTCAAAAGTTTTAAGTCGCTATGTAATATTATTTATACTAGTTTGCCTTTGTGCTTCAATGGGATGGTTATTGATTAATCATGGCAAAAATAGTGATAAAAAAGTAACCATTAATTATGAAGAAAATAGTGATATTGATTATAAAGTTTATTTAAAAAAGAATTCTTTTTTTGAAACACCATATCTTGAAAAAAACAGGACATATATTGCTAGTTTAATTGACTATATATGGGTAGATTTTAAGTATTCATTTAAGGTTGATCAAAATGTAAAAGGAGAATATTCATATTATTTAAAGGGAGTAGTAAGCGCTAATAAGGATGATAGTAATGATTATTATTGGTCAAAGGAATATACTCTTTCTGAAAAGGTCACTAAAAAATATGAGGATTCTAAAAAAGTAAATATTGATATAAATAATAAGATTAATTATCAATTATATAATAATTTATTAAATGATTTTAAAAGTCAATATGGAATTACTACAGATGGTTTTTTAAAAGTATCATTGGTAATAGAAAACAATATTGAAAGTGATTTGGTAGAAAGAAAAATTGATAAAAAAAGTGTAGTTGAGTTAAATATTCCACTTACTTTACTAACTATAGAAATCCCTATAGAGACAAATGAACTAAATAAAAAAGGAACATTAATTAATGATATAGTAAAAGAAAATGAAATTTATTATGAAAGCGTTAAATACTTAGGATATATTTGTTATGTTATTGCTTTTGCTATCGTATTTTATATGTTTTGGTGTATTATAAAGAGAGCTAGTTTAGAAAATAAATTTAATAAAGAATTAAGAAAAATTTTAAAAACCTATGATAATATTATTGTAAATACTAGTTGTCTTCCAGATATCCATACATTAAATATGATTTTAGTTACTTCTTTTGAAGAATTAATTGATGCTCATAGTGAGGTTAGAAATCCTATTAATTTTGTGTTAGAAAAGGATAGAGCAATATTTATATTAATAAATGAAGGAATTGCATGGAGATATGATTTAATAAAAAAAAATAAAGAGGATTCTAAAGATGAAACTAACAAGATATAATATAGTTGCTTTTATTGCTTTTTCTTTAATAATTTTTATGAGTGTTGGGTTTGCTTTATACAATCAGGAGTTAGGTTTGAATGGTAATATTACTTTAAAAAAAGATGGAAAAATAGAAATAATAAGTGCATCAATAGTAGAAAGTGAATGTGTTAATGTAAAAGAAAAAACTACTCCAGTTGTTAATGAGTTAAATGTATCTCATAAAGTAATTGGTAACAGTTCTCCTTTTGAAATAACTTATTTAGTAGAAATAAAAAATAATTCTATATATGATTATGCTTACACAGACTTTTCTTTTAATGCTAGCATAGATACTTCTGATGATGTTGCTCTTTCTACAATTATTACAGATGCGTCAACTGGTAATGAAATAGAGTCAGGAGAACAATTATTGTCTGGTAAGAGTAAAACATTAAAAGTTAAGGTTTCTGCCTCATTAGAGGATATAAATAAAGAAGTTACTATAAGTGGAAATCTTTCTGTTTCAGTAGATAAATCTGGTAATATTTTAGCAAGTATTTCTCCTAAAACAGGTAATTTACAAGGAGAAAATTCTATTGCATGTTTTACAGCTTCAGTTGCAAGTACATATACATACGATAAAAAAATTAGTTTTAGTTCAAGTAACGAAAATATTGTATTAGTTAAAAGTGATGGAACAAAATTAAATTCATTTCAAGTTAAAGCAAATAGTACAGAGGAATTTGAAATATGTACTAAAGTTGCAAATGGAAGCACTTTCTTAACTGATGAGACAACTACTTCAATTACTTTAAATAGTGTTGGTGTAAATGAAGTAGCAGTAGGGGAATTAACTTTAAAAGTTGATCAAGATACAATAGCAAGTGATAAAGAAATACCTCAAGTTGGAAATGTAAATATTAGTATTGATGAAAATAACACAGTAGTAGGAGAAGCAACTATCTCATGGGATAGAATAGATTCTGGAGGTTCCTCAATTATAAATTACTATATTATTTTATATAATTCAGATACTTCAACTACTACGACATATCAAACAAATTCTGATGTTACAAGTTATAAATTAACTAATATCAGCGAAGGTAATTATTATGTAAAGGTTTATGGTGAAGATGAGGCTGGCAATATAGGAAAAAGTTATTGTGCTAGTGCTACTAATGAAAATGGTTATTGTAGTTTATCAAATACAACATTATTAAAATGGGAATATACCATTACCTATAGTCTTACTAATTTGAAACATGATGATGTCACTACTACTACTACAACTGCTATTTTAAATAGTAGTTTCTCAACAACTTTACAACTTAATACATCATCTACTTGGTATTCTCTTCCTAGTTCAGTTACTGTTAAAATGGGAGAAAAGACTTTAACACGTGATACAGATTATACATATACACAATCCAGCGGCCTTTTAAAAATAAATAAAATTACTGGAGATGTTACAATAACTGCTAGTGCTACTGGAGGTTGTTTAATAAAAGGAACTAAAATAACTTTAGCAAATAATAACACTAAAAATATCGAAGATATAAGTTATAATGATTTACTTTTAGTATGGAATTATGAAACAGGTACTTATACATATGAATATCCTATTTGGATAGAGAAAAGTAAAACTACTTCAAAGTATAAAAAAATTACATTTTCTGATGGTTCTATATTAAAAACATATGGGGAACATGGCGTTTTTTCAAGAAAATTAAATAAGTATGTTTCAGTAAATGATAATAATAATTTTAAAATAGGTACAGAAATTGTTAAAATAAATAATAATAAAATTTCATATACTAAAGTTAGTAAAATTGAAATGATATACGAAAGTACAGAATATTATCATGTTGTATCTACAAGATATTATAATAT
>CAVGVM010000150.1:0-3558 GCA_963632645.1 Lachnospiraceae bacterium
TACAAGTACTATCTGTACAAGTAGTATTTGTTTCTTTTAATTTACATGTTTCTGAGGGATCTCCATCTGTTCCACTTATTGCATCTTCACAAGATATTTCTCCAGTTGTTGCAGTATCATTTTCAAATGATATTTCTATTTGTTGAGGACTACTTGTTGTTGTTCCATCTGCATTATAATTCCACACCTTATACTTATATCTTGGTATCCAAACTTGCATAGTTAATATATCATCCATTGGTATTTCTGTTCCAACACTTGCATTTGTATAAGTATCTCTATTAGTTGATGATACTGTTACACTATTAGCCCATTTTTTTGCATCATAATTATACCAATTACTGCCTTCGTTATTAACATCTGCCTTTTTCCAAGAAGAACTATTTTCATCATAATAAACCGGTATCATTCCTTCGTCTAATACTGGAACGTTTGCACCACTTTCGTCATCAGGAATTTCTGTTACTACTCCTGTACAACTTCCCTCATTACCTGCTAAATCTGTTAAATGTCCTGTATATGTTCCATTTTCTGTTACTTTTACTACATCTTTTGTATGGTTTGTATGATCCCAACTATATCCATCTAGATCTATATTTGTATCTTCTGTTATTATTGATAATGTTTTATATGGTGCTGTTGTTCCATTTGGATTTATTCTTATCGTACATGTTGGTGCTACTTTATCTACTTTTGATATAACTATTTTTCTTCCTTCACTTATATTTCCTGCATTATCTTTTGCATATACATAATATGTTCCATTATCAAATAAATTTACTGTTGTGTATTTATTACTTGTTGATGCTTCCCATCCGCTTTCTGTTAATGTTGGTGTTTTCTCTTCACTTTTAACTATAAATCCTGCAAGTCCACTTCCTGTTGAATCATCTCTTGCTGCTATATCTATTGCTTTATTTTTATTTGACCATCTAGCATCTACACTTACTTTATCTATAATTGGTGCGGTTTTATCACTATAACTATTATTACTTGTATCACTATATTTTCCTGATACATAAAATGGCTCTGCTGATGTTCCTAATCCTTCAAGTTTTGTATCACTATCAAGGGTTATAACTCCTTTTGCAGCTGTTGCGCTACTACTTTTATTAAATGTACCACTACTATAAGTATAATAATTACTTCCATCATACAATCCATTTATTTTATACACTTTACTATCTGATAAAAAGAAATCATTATTTGTTTTTCCATTAACTGCTCCGGCATACATTAAATCATCCACTGTAAGAAGACCTATTTTACTAATTGTATTCTTACTTTCACATTCATTTGTAGGATTATTTTTCTCTACTTTTGTTCTTGCTATATATATTCCATCACTATTTCCATTTTCTACACAAAATGCACTATTTGTTTTTATATATGTTTCGTATGACGATAATCCTAAAGAACTATAAACACTTTCTAAGTTTGAAGTATCTCCACTTGCTTCACTCATTACTATATTAATACTTCCATCACCATTAGTACTTAATATTCTATAACTTTTTCCTGCAAAAGTTAAATAATTATTTGGATTTCCCCTAAAGTGGTATGTAATTCCATTATTATTTTTTACCTCTACTACTCCACTACTTTCACTACTACTTGGTGCTATATTTTTATAATTTGGTTTACTTATCATTGTATTATTACTTACTACATAATATCCTGCCGTATTTCTATTATAAGAAATTGCTGCATCATTATCTGCTGTTGAATTTACTATTATCTTATTTTCTAAACTTCCACTTATTGATGTAACATCATAATCTATCCATGTTCTAAGTTCAAAAGTTTTTGTCTCTCCGACTTTTAAATATCCTTCATCCAACTTATATGTTTTTGACACTCCACTTACTGAATCATCTAAAAGTTCTCCTGCTGATAAATCACTTTCTATTGTGGGGGCTAGATATGAATCCCCATCTATTGCTACTTTTACTTTAGATAAATTATCTAAATTAGACCCACTCATAGCATTTATAGTTGCTATATAATAAGCATCTGTTGTACAACTATTTGTTATTGTATATGTATATGGTTCTCCACTTAAACCACTTTCATCAGATTCTGGCATAGCATTTGCTAAATTAATTGAACCCGTATCAGTCATATCTACTTTTAAACATCCTGTATTCATTGTTTGAACTTGTACCCCTGCTAAATTAGTACTAAAGGCTGCAAATGATATTCCTATTATAAGAAGTACAAGTCCTAGTATTCCCATAACAGTAATCCTTACTCTTCTCTTAGTTTCTTTATCCATATAATCACCACTTTATTATCATACTCATATTTTCTATATCAAGTATATAATATTTATTTATATTTTTCAAGAATATTTAAAGCATTTCAAAAAACTTTACTAAAAAATAAAAAATCTATCAAAAAACAAATCTTTGTAAAACTAAATTCTAACAATTATGACACAAGAAATGTTATTATCTTTAGCAAATTCATATAATTCTACTAAAAATCAAAGCAATCAAAATAATAACAAAATCATTTAAACTAATAAACGAAGAAAAGGCTCTTCTATAAAAAACACCTTTATTCTTAAACATATAAATAATATTAAATATAGCATATCCCATCAAAAAACATAACAAAAAAATACTCATAGCCAAAAACAATATAGAAATAATCTTAAAACTATAAACAATATTTAAAAAACAAACAATCATCAAACAAATATTAAAAATACCAAACAATACTTTCAAAACATTATACTTATTTTCAAAAATATAAACCTCTTTAAAATACTTAATAACAAGTTCTAAACAAGTAATAAATATAAAAATAACTAAAACTACAAAACTCATCTTAGAATGACCATTAAGTAAAGTATATAACAAATAAAGCATACACAAAGGAATTAAAATAAGCCATGCAACTATTCTTTTCATATTCTTTTTATCTTTCATTTAAATCACCAAACTTTCCAAAAATACCATATTTAGGAAAAATTTCAAAAACCATTTTTTCCTTCTTAACTGGATGAATAAACTCTAATCTATATGCAAACAAAGCAAGTTGTTTTCGATCACTCTTACCATATCTTTGATCCCCATACAAAGGATAACCACGAGATGCAAATTGCACTCTTATCTGATGATGCCTTCCTGTAATTAATTCAATTTTAACTAAACTAAGATTATCTATTTTATTAATGACCTCATAATTAAGAACAGAATACTTCCCATCTTCTTTTTTAGTAACTACTGAATTATTATCACTATCTTTTTTTAAATAATCACAAAAAGTACCACTTTTCTTATTAAAATTACTAACAACTGCTAAATAATTTTTTGAAAAAACACCATCACTAATACTCTTACAAAGTCTTGAAGCAGCCTTACTAGTTTTAGCAAAAACCATAATTCCCCCAGTAGGTCTATCAAGTCTATGAACAAGCCCAACATAAACATTACCAGGCTTATTATACTTTTCTTTTAAATAAGACTTAATAATATTAACCATATCTAAATCATTAGTACTATCTCCTTGACTTAAAACATTAATAGGCTTAATAACTACAATAATATGATT
>CAVGVM010000151.1:0-2352 GCA_963632645.1 Lachnospiraceae bacterium
AAAAGTCCTCCTTTCTAGAAAGAGAACTTTTAAAGTTTTATATAAAATAAAAACTTACGAACTTTTAAGTCCGTAAGTTGATTTCAAATGGAGCGGACGAGGAGAATCGAACTCCCATCTTAGCCTTGGCAAGGCCATATTCTAACCATTAAACCACATCCGCAAAACAAGTACATATATAATGTACCATTTTTTTTATTAAAAAGCAATAAATTTTACTCAAGTTCCTCCAATTTTTCCTTATCAAGTTCCACCCTGCTAATAGAATTAAATCTCTTAGTAATCTTCTCAGTAGTAGTATGTATATCATTAACATCTCTACTTACCGTTTCAATACTTCTAGACAACTTATCCCATCTATCTTTATATCTACCAAACTCAACACCGAGTTTATTAAGTTCTTCATGAATAACACTAGTATACTTATCCCTTTCAATATTCTTAAGAAGCATTTGAATAACAGTCAAAGTAGAAATAAGTGTTGTAGGAGACGTAATCCATACCCTTCTCTTATAAGCATAATCAATTATATCAGAATGATAAGCATTAATTTCCGCAAAAATAGCCTCCGCTGGTAAAAACATAATAGCCTGATCACTAGTAACCCCAGGAATAATATACTTACTACTAATAGCATCTATATGCTTTTTAACATCAGCCTTAAATAACTTTTCATACTTTTCTCTTTCTACCCTACTAATATTCTTATCAACCATATTTCTATAATTCTCCAAAGGAAACTTAGAATCAATAGCAATAGTACCCAGTGGTTCCGGAGCAAACAAAATAGAATCTGCTATAGTTCCATTAGGAAGAGAATACTGAAGCCTATAAATACTATTATTTCTTTCACCAAATACTGATGACAAAATATGTTTAAGATTAACTTCCCCAAAAATACCCCTAGTCTTCTTATCAGTTAAAATACCTTGTAAAGAAACAATATCACTAGAAAGTGAATCAATCTTCTTCTGAGCCTCATCAATCTTAGAAAGCCTTTCAAGTACATTAGAAAAAGTCTTATTAGTCTTTTCAAAATTTTGATCAAGCCTTTCATTAACCTTCTCATTCATCAAAATAAGTCTTTGATCTTGCCTTTCTGAAAGTTTATTAAAATCACTATTAAGAGAACTCTTCAAATCACCAAGTTCCTTCATCATACTAACCTCAAGTTTTCCAAGTCTCTCAGTTATATTAGCCTCATTACCACCTTTAGTAATACTAACTACCACTAAAATTAAAATAATAACCAAAAGCCCAATTACTACATATTCCATTTAACGTTCCACCTTTACTATCTTTTCTACTATCTTACTAACAATATAAGCCGCAAGAACAAGTACCCCCACTTTAACAAAATTAATCGGATCCTTTAAACTATCCACAAAAGAAACAGCAATATATCCATAAAACAAAAGCATTGCAGGTTTCCCAATCATTAAAGCGATTAAATACTTTCTAGCAGATATATCACTAAGTCCTCCAGCTATATTAACCGCAAATGCCGGGGTAACAGGAAGTGCAAAAAGCACCACCAAAACATTAAAATCAATATTAGATAACTTATCCATCCACTTTTTTATAGTCTCTTGCTTACTCTTAGAAAACCAATGAATAAACTTATCCTTAAACAAATACCTAAACAAATAAAACGATGCAATACATCCCACAATAGTAGCAATATAAGAAATCAAAAATCCAAAAATATTACCAAAAGAAAGCATATTAAGACCAACTATTGCCCCCAAAGGAAGCGGAGGAAAAACAGATTCCAAAAGGACAAGCAAAAATCCTCCCAAAGGGCCAAAAGACACCATAACATTAACAAGTTGATCAATTAACATAGATATTTTATCCATAACCCACTTCCTTTATTATGTTAATATTATACCACGCCTAACCAAAAAAATATATAAAATTATAACTTTTCCAAAAACAAAAACATTCCCGTAGAAATATCCATCTTTCCACTCTTAACACTAATATCAACATCACTAAGACCCTTAAGCATAGAAAGAATCTTTTCCCTAGAAACTAACCTACACTGCTCCTTTAATTTAGTAAGCCTATAAGGATGTAGTTTATAAACCCTAATCATTTCACTATCACTCATAGACATAGATTTAATCTTAATCTTATACAAAAGCCTATAATGATTAGCAATAGTATAAAGAATCTTTTCTTCAGTCTCATTTTCCATAAGAAGTTCCCTATAAATACTAAAAACCTTATTCTTATTACCACTATTAATCTCATCAATTAAATTAAATATAGTACTATCATAACCCTTTCTAACAAGTTTATTAACATCATCACTAACAATAACCTTTTCATTAAACTTATATAACTTTA
>CAVGVM010000152.1:0-2171 GCA_963632645.1 Lachnospiraceae bacterium
GAAGAATTTTTCCTGTTCTTGTTTGGATTACTATGTCAATGAAGGCTTTTCCTCCGGAATGGTAATGGTAGATATTAAAACCATTTCTTGATAGGGTTTCTACTATGTTGTTTTCGTATAGTAGTTCTAGGAGCTTTTCGTTGGTTATTAGTCTATTTCCACTTACGTTTAGTTTTTTGTATAGGATTCCTGAGTCGTTGTAGTATAATTTGAATGTTTCTTCATCTTTGGCTTTGCTTAATGGCATTGTTAATTCTTTTACTCTTGTACTTTTTATTATCATGTTGTTTTCTATCATGAATTTTATTGATTTTTCATATTCTTTGCTTCTAGCGCCAGATTTTATGTTTCCATATTGAAATTTTTTGTTATCTTTTAGGAGTTGAATGGAAATATTGTTATATACTTCTTGTCCTCTTTTTATATCTATTAGATTATCTAGTTTTAATAGTTTATATTTTATTAATTTTATGTTTTTATCGTGGGTGTTCCCTAATAAGTTGTAGTTTTCATTATTTTTATAGTTTATTATAGCGTTTGGGTATCCTCCGGTTAGGACATAGTCATTATAGAGTTCTGTTGCTAGGGTGTGAAATGGCATGGATTTGTTGTTTTTGAAAGAATCTTTTATGAAATCTATTAATTGTTCTTTTTCCATATATTTTAGGAATTCTTGGAATGTTACTAGATTCATTTTTTTGTAGTTTACTCCTTCGGTTTTATGTTTTTTTACGAAGGTTTCATCATTAGTTATCATTATTATGTGATAGTCTTCGCCGGTAAATAGTTTTTTTATTGTTGTTATTATTTTTTCTGTTATGTTATCTAGAATTATAAGAGTATCTTCTTTTAGAATTGTTTCTAAGGAGATTGCAGAGAGTGCTCTTATTAGTTTTTCTTTTGTTTGGTTTTTTTCTATAACATAGGCTAGTTCTAGGTTTTCATGACAATCGAAATATACTGTGTTTTTGTATTCGTTTTTTCCGAATTCTAAGGCTGTTTGGGTTTTTCCACATCCGCTTATTCCTGAGATTAGTAATGGTTTTTTATATGAGTCTACTTTCCATTTAGTTAGGTCATTTATAATTTTTCGTTCCATAAAGTGGTTCCTCCTTACTATTTTTATAATTTAAGTATAGTCTATTTGATTTAAATAGTCAAGGGAGTGGCAAGTGTTTTTAGAAAAAAAGATAGAGTTTTCTATCAATTAGTTATTAGTTCATATGGATTTTGTTTTGTTCCTGTACCATTTTTTATTTTTGTAGTATTTTTTAAATATAGTGTTGGTCTTATGTGATTTTTATTATATACTCCATTGGATTCTGTTACTTTTCCTTTTACAGAATATGTACCACTTGTTATTAATACTATTTCCCATGCTGCATTACTACTTCCGGTGTAATGATTAATTACCCATTCTACTCTGCTATCAGAATTTTCAATATTTTTAAAAAGCCAATCATTTTGATAACAACTTGTATCGTAATTAAATAAATTTGTAGTATCGCAGTTACTTGGTGCTGCATATCCATAATCTGAAGCGTACATTATTCCTATTTTTTGGTAAATGTTTTTGGGATTGCCTGTTGCTGTGGTTGTTCCTCTTTCTAGTTTATATACTTCATTTGTTGTTATGTATGTATTTGTGCTAGAGGCTAAATAGTATTTTACTTTTTCTATTAAAGATTTATAGTTGTTATTTATTGTTGAATAGTAATCGTTATTTAAATATTTTGATAGTGAGGAATTTTCCCAGTTATTAGAGGTTTCATCATATACATATGTCGTCTCTATTAAATCATCTTTTATTATTTTTGTCATTTGTGTTAGGTTTCCGTTTTCGTCTTCTACTGTAAATACTCCGATTATTCTCCACAATTCATTATTAAATATTATATAGTTATTTACGTTTGTTCCTCTATAGCGATATTCAGTTGTTGCTTGAAGTTGTGTAGTTGCTGGCTGCGATAATTTTTCTGTTTCTCCACTTTTGCCGGAATTTTCTATTATAGTTTCAGTTAAAAATGGAAATTTTATTTCTAGACTTATGGTTTTTGTTCCTTCGACACTATCTGAAAATAAAGCATAAGAATTATTTATTTTATATGAGATAAAGCCTACACTAAAAAGAAATATTATTATAAATAAAGACAGAATTACCGTATTTAATT
>CAVGVM010000153.1:0-6143 GCA_963632645.1 Lachnospiraceae bacterium
CTTTATTTGTTGCTATTGATATTCCTATTCCTGTCCCACAGATTGCTATTCCTAAGTCTGCTTCTTTTTTTTGGATTGATTCTCCTACCAAAATACCATATTTTGGAAAATCTGTGGATTCTTCACTATTTGTTCCTAAATCGATTATTTCATATTTTGTTTTTAGATATTCTATTAGTTCTTGTTTTAGTTTGTAACCTCTGTGATCTGAGGCTAGTGCTATTTTCATTTTATCACCTCATTTTTATTATATAGTATTTTTTTCAAAAAAAAAAGAACATTAGTTCTTTAATCCATATTTTTGTTTGAATTTTTCAACATTTCCTGTTAATGTAGCTGTTCCTTGTTTTCCTGTATAAAATGGATGACATTTTGAGCATATTTCAACGTGTATTTCATCATTTTTTGATGTAGACATTGCTTTGAAACTTTCTCCACATAAACATGTAAATGTTACTTCTTTTTGTTTTTTATGAATTCCTTTTTTCATATGTCGCTCCTTTCGCCATGACTAAATGTCATAGTAATAATAATTCTTAAGTAGTATAACAGATATTAACTTGTTTTGCAAGGGTTTTCTTCTATTTTTATGTCTGCTCCTACGTTTATTAGTTTTTCTATTATTCCTTCGTAACCTCTTAGTATATGTTCTACTTTTTCTATTGTTGTGGTATTATTTGCTATTAAGCCTGCAATTACTAGAGATGCTCCTGCTCTTAGGTCTGTTGCTATTACTTCTTGTCCTGTTAGAGGAGTTTTTCCATGGATTGTTGCTATTCTATCTTTTGTTGTGATGTTTGCTCCCATTTTATTTAGGTATTCTATGTGCATAAATCTATTTTCATAGATTGTTTCTTCTATTTCTGAGGTGCCTTTACATTGGGTTAGGAATACAGAGAATGGTTGTTGTAAGTCTGTTGCAAATCCTGGATAGTAGTATGTTCTTATGTTTACTGGTTTTAAGTTTTCTGTTTTTTGACAGATGATTGAATCTGCTTCTATTTCAATATTTGCTCCAGCTTCTTTTAATTTTGATGTTAAGGCTTCTATATGTTCTGGGATGATATTGCTTATTTTTAGTGGACTTCCTAGTAATGCTCCCATTATAGTGTAGGTTCCGGCTTCTATTCTGTCTGGGATTATTTCAGCAAAACCTTTTGTTAGTTTTTTTACTCCAGTTATTTTAATAACACTTGTCCCTGCTCCTACTATTTTGGCTCCCATATTGTTTAGGAATGTTGCAATATTTACTATTTCTGGTTCTCTAGCAGCATTTTCTATTACTGTAATTCCTTCGGCTTTTGTTGCTGCAAGCATTATGTTTATTGTGGCTCCTACTGAGGCTACATCTAGATATATTTGTGCACCTTTTAGTTTTTCTGCTTTTATTATATATTTGTCTCCATCTTCCTTTACTGTTGCTCCTAGTTTTTTGAAACCTTCTAAATGAAGATTTATTGGCCTTGAGCCTATTTTACAGCCTCCTGGAAAATTCATTTCTACATATTTATATTTAGCAAGTAATGCTCCCATGAAGTAATATGATGCTCTTAGTTTACTTGATATTTCTGCAGGAATTATTTTGTTTTCCATATTTTTTGGATTTATTATCATTGTTTCTGTTGCTCTTTTTGTATCTATGTTAAGAAATTTTAATATTTCTTCTAGTGAATCTATATCTGAAATTTCTGGAACGTTACAAATGGTTGCTTCTTCATCAGTTAGAATTGCTGCAGGGATTATTGCTACTGCAGCGTTTTTGGCTCCGCTTATTCTTATTGTTCCTTTTAATTCTTTATTTCCATTTATTATTATTTTTTTCATTTTTATACCTCAAATCTTTTATATTGTAATATATGCCTATCTTTTTTGGATTGTTCCAATGTTTATTACTTATATAATATCATTGTTTTGGCTTGTTTTCAATTAATTTTGAGGTTTTTTGACATTTGGAGTGTTTTTTTAGAACATTTTTATTATTTCTTTTAATTCTTTTACTACTTTGTAACCTTTACCGTTTCCTTTTAGACTAAATCTTACTGGGATTCCTCCTTCTTTTTCCCATTCTCTTAGGTTACCAGTATAATCATCTATTAGTATTGCATCTTTGGTATGAATCATTTTTGTTTTTGATATTTCTTTTGGACAAGGTATTATTGTTATGTCTTTGAAATATTTTCTTAAGTAGTTTATTTTTAATGTTGCTTCGTTTAAGGAATTTACGTGTGTTAGGATTGCTAAATTAAATTTATTGCTTTCTATTATTTTGTATATGTCTTCTATGGCATTTCCTATTATGTATTTATCATCTATTATATTTTTCCATGTATATTGTATGAAAAAGTTTTTTTCTTCTTCGTAGGTGTCAAATTTATGCTTTTCAAATTCTGTTAATATTAGAGTCATGGTATCTAATATTACTCCATCAAAATCTATATATAAATTTTTTTTATTCATATGTTTTGCTCCTTTTTACTATTGTATTAGTTTTTGTTAAAAAAAAGCAAGGCTTTTTACACCTTGCTAACTAATTTCTACTTCTTCATAGATTCCAGTATATTCGTAACCTTGTTTAATTAAGGCTTCATCATGTTTGCTGAATGACCATGCTGTGTATGTTTTGGTTTCATCTTTTTCTTCTTTTACTAAAGTACGTGTTTTATAATGATAGTAATATACTGTTTTTGTTTCTTTTTGTGTTTCTGTTACTAATTTTTTATCATATGCTACAAATTCTGATACTGTTGCATAAACTGGAATATCTTTTTTAACTACACTTTTACATACTGCTCTTAATGATGATTCAGAAGTTGAAACTTTTGATGTTGTTGATGTATTTCTAACATATTTATTCCATACATATTTATGACTTGAATTACATACGTCTCCACAATTTGTAAAATCAAAATCTACAAATTCATATTTTACATTATTAGTACTTGCTGGGATTGAACTTGTTGTTACTCGTCCAACTGATGTCCAACCTGATGTTACTTGATATGTAGTATTTGTTGTTCTATCTATGAAATAGTCATAACCTGAACAAGCATATCTTGAGTAAGTTCCCATTAATACTTTTTTGTCTTGATAGATTGGTTTTGTTTTATCTACAACTTTTTTAGTTATTGTATGAGTTGTTGTTTCTGTTTTTGAGCCATTTTTTTCATACCAACTAAATTCATGTTTTCCCCAGTTTATATTGTTATTATCTGGATTATATTCTATATCGTCTGACCAATCTGTCCAGTTACTATATTCTTTGTCTTGGTGAATATGTACTGTTTTTTTGTATAAGTATTTATATTTTTTTGGTGCTGGATTACAAGCAGCTTCATATTTAGATTTACTTACTGAATTACCTTTGTCATCGTAGTACTTTCCGTTTACTACAGCACAATAGTATTTTGGTGGTGTTTTTCCACAGGCTTTTTGATATGCTTTTTTACTTACTACTTTTCCATTATTATTGTAGTATTTTCCATTTACCACTGCACAGTAATACTTGGTTGGTTTTGGTTTTTGTGGTGTTACATGTATTATTTTTTTAATATTGTTTGTTACTTTCTTGAAGATATTGTTTGTACATGTTGTACATGTTTGTTGTGCTTTTTGTTTTGCTTGTACTACTTCTTTCTTTTCACATACATCTGTTTGACAATAGTTATAGCATCCTAGATAAACTAGTATATAATCTTCTTCGTCGCCACAAGATAAATTAACTTTCATCTTGTATTCTTTATCCATTTTTGTTACTTCTACATATGATTTTGTAGAATCACACATATTTCCATTTTTGTCTTTGATTGATAGTAACAATTTCATTTCTAACATTTCTCCTAATGTTAGTTTTTTAGTTTCTCCTTCTTTTTTAGGAAGTCTGTCTGTTGTGTAATATGATATTGCTACTTCTTTCATTGTATCTATATTTTCTTGGAATATTCTTTCATATAATGGATTTAGACTTTCTGTTAAAGTGTCTTTTAATCCTTGTTTTGTTGGGAATAACCATAATAGTATAAATATTAATAGTGCTAATAAAAGGAAACCTATTAGGAATCTTTTTATATGATAACTTAGTGATTCTTTATTATTATTGTTATTCGTGTTTCCCATGTTATTATTCATCATATTTGGATTGTATCCATAATTGTTATAACCATTATTGTAGCCATTGTTATAGTCATTATTATATGCGGCGTTGTTGTAGTTATTATTATCATTATAATTGTTGTTATAACCATTATTATTTAATCCATTTTGATTTTGATCATAATTCATTATAATAAACCCCCTTTACTACTAAGCCCTTGTTCTTACTTTTGTAACATATGCTTCATTTTCTGGTTGTGATTCATATGTTTCTACTTTTTCTACTTTTTGTCTTGTTGGTTGTGTATTTTCTGTGCTTTGTGTTGGTTGTGTACTTTCAGATGATTTTGTTGTTGGTTCTTTATCATATTTTGTTTCTGTTTCTGTTTCATCTTTTATTATTTCATCTGGTTCGCTTTCTGCTTGTCTTTGTTTTTGACCATTTGCATATCCGGCATTATATCCTGCTGTATTTTTTGCTTTTCCTCTTCCGGCATAGCCGTCTGCTCTACCTTGAGCATAATCCTTTTCATAACTATTTGCTTTATTTTCTAAATCTTGTTTCTTTTGTTCTTCTTTTTTATTTAATTCAGGAATTCCAGCTGCTTGATCTGCTTTCTTTTCGGCCTTTTTAACTGCAGACTCTCCAAATTGTTTTACTGCTTGGCTTCTTGAAACTTTTATTGTTTCACCTTTTGAAGTTATATATGTATATGTTCCTCCAGAACCCTTTACTATGTAGCCTCCAGATACTGACATAATTTCTTCATGTACTCTTTTTCCTTTTTCAGTTGTTGTCATATCGAAGGCATCTCTTGATTTTAAATCAACATTTATATTTTCTTTATCCATTTCTTCCCAAGCTTCATCTATTAGCTTTCTTTGAGTTTTTGTTACATCTTTTGACTTTGCATAAGAATCTAATTTATTTGCACCTTCATTGCTTGTCTTTACCTTATTTATGAATTCATCTAATTTACTACTTGATGCTCCATTTTGAGATATTATTGTGTTTGATCCTTCTCCTAAATAGGCAGTATTTACACCAGATGCTGTATATGTTAGTCCAGTCTTCATTAATTCATCGTAATGAGCATCTATTTCTGCTGTTGTTTTATTTCCTTTTATTGCAGATAGTGCAAAATCTTCTTCATTTTTTATTTCGTTTTTTGTATCTTTATCATGGATTAAAGTGTTTTCTCCAGTACTTTCTTCTGAAACATATAAGCCTCTTGTTGTTTGTCTACCTGCTGATAAGTAATCACAAAATCTTGTTTCATCATAATCTAATGAAGTAAAACTTGTGTTTTCAGCATTTGATATATCTTGTACTGCTGAAACTTCTCTAGCCTTTAAGAATAGTACATTCCCATTTCCGTCTGGATATTTTGCAATTTTTTTGTTGTAATTTTCTTGGAATTTATCTGTTTCTTGTAATTGTTTTACTATTTTTTTACCATTTTCTGTTTTTGCTAACTGATTGTAAATTTTCTTTAATTTTGAGTTGTTTTCTTCAATACTTTGGCTAGTTGTTGTTTTTGCATAGGAATTTTTATCATCTTTTATTGCTTTTACTAAACTTGGTGCAAATTGCGATGCTAAAAGTCCTACTCCAAACACTGCTGCTGTTCCTACTGCAGCAAGTTTGTTTCTTAACTTTTTATTTGCCGGTTTTACTCCTAACACATATTCTTTATATTGTTTTTTGGTATAGCCATAATAATGTCCTGTTTTCATATAATCAAGAAATGGCATCCCATTTCCTTTTTTTTGTGCCACTCTAGCCATAAAATGTTGATATGTTTCATGTCTTCTTCTTTTGTATATTTTTCCGTTTACATCTACTTTTTTTACTGATTCGTTATCTTTTCCTAAGATTATTTTTACATCAAATTTTTTGGTATTTTTTTCCATAAAAGTTCCCCCTTCTTTTTTTGGATTGGCATTATTGTAACATTTTTGTCTTATTTTGTCAATTTATTTCTTTTGTTTTTAACGAAAAAGTATGATTAATTTGTGATAATGTCTTAAGTATTAACTTGCGAAAATGTCTC
>CAVGVM010000154.1:0-2954 GCA_963632645.1 Lachnospiraceae bacterium
ATCTTAATATTTATTTTATGATTTATTTATCTTTAACTACGAAAATTAATGATGAATTGTTAAGAAATTTAAAAGAAGTTGGGTTGATACGAATTTTCTTTGGTATTGAGAATGTGTCGGAAAATTTTTCAATACAAAATAATAAATATATTTCGGATGTTGATGCCGAAGATTTTATAAATAAATTAGATAATTTAAATATTAGTTATCATATTGGCTTTATATTATTTAGTAAGAAAACAAAATATGATGAATTACAAAAAAATATTGATTTTTTATATAAAATTAAAAAGTTATTTAGACCAGGTATATTGGTAGAAAAAATGAGAATATTGCAAAATTCTAAAGATTCTAAGTATTTGTATGTAGATAAAAATAAAACTGATCAAGCTTATAATTATAGAATTGATGATCCTAAGGCTGAAAAATTCTATGTAATTATTAACCAATTGTTTTCAAATATTAATATTAGAAATTTTGAACAGTTCTTTTCAGGAATAAAAATTGCATTAACCATTATTAAACGTGAAAATTTAATTAGTAATTATATTGATTATGAGAAAAAATATAATGATAATTTATATTTGGTTAATAAAAATATATATGTGATTTTAACAAGTTTACTAAAAAAACTAGAATTATCAGAGGATGAAGTAATAGAAATAAAAAGATTATATTCTAAGGCTGAGGTAAATTATATTGAATTTATGAATTACTTAAAAAATAATAATAGAAATATTTATGAAACAATACCTCATGGTACAGAGGACTTGAATGTATGGTAATTGGAATAGAGGGCAATGTGCATGTTGGTAAGACAACATATATAAAACACAACTTTAATGAATTTAATATAATAAAAGAAACTGAGTTTAAACAGAATTTAAATGATTATGATAGACAATTATATTATATAAAAAGCGAGATAAAAAAGAAAAATCTTCTATATGGTGATACTATTCTTGATAGAACTATTATATCAACAATACTTTACACTATTTATACAGAATCTTTGACTTTAATTGATAAATGTAAAATAATTACTATCATAAAAGACAATATTGATAAAAATAGGATAATTATTCCATCATTTATTCATTTAATAATATATCCATATAAGCTTATTTCATTAAATCATTTGAAATTGAATGAAAAGAAAGGAACACAAGACAGTTTAGTTGACTATGATTATTATTTGAAATATTCATTATTTTTCTCTAATTGTTATTATGCTATCAACAACATATTAAGTACTAATAATTATAGGCAAATTATTTCATATAATTCGAACATATTTAAAAATATTTTAAATCCTAAAACATTGAGTAGTAAAATTTTACTTGATGGCTGTCCAGCAATAGGAAAATCTACAATTGGTAGTTGTCAAAAAAAGTATGAGTATGTAGAAGAATTTAAATATAAAAGATATACATTAAACGACTATTCAAACCAAATCGACAGTATTGTAGGAAGAATAAATGTTTTAAATAAAGAGAATGTATTATTAGATACTAGTTTTTTAATGGGCATAACTCATTTGTTTTATAACGTGCCAACATCAAAAAAATTAAAATTAAAAATTGTTGATGAAATAATGAGTAATGTACCTTTAAATAATTACATAACTGGAATATATTATTTAGTTTTAGATAAAAAAAATCTTATTGAAAGAAAAAAGATGGATAAGGTAAAAGAAAGAAAACATTTTTTTGATAATCTTAATTATTTAGATATGGAAATAAATTTTTATAAAGTTTTGAATAGTAGATTAGGAAAAATGTCCAATATTAGTTTTATTGATGCATCAAAAAGTATTAGCGAAATTGTTACTATTATTGAGAATAATAATGATAACCCATTAATGTTGATAGACTTGTTTTATGAGATAAAAGAGGCAATTAAGGATGGTGAATTATAATGTTATATTTTATTTGGTTTTGTATAGTATTGCTTTCATTTACAAGTTTTAAATCAATAATTAGATTAAAAAGATCATATTCATTTTTAAATGAGAAATATGATGTATCAATTAGTATTAATAAAAAAATAATCGTTATAATTCCTGCTATGAACGAAGTCAATAATGTAGAAAAGTCTGTTAATTATTTCAAAAATTTAAATGATATATGTGATGTTGTTTATGTGACTACTTCAAAAGAAAAAAATATGGCAACATATAATAAGATAAATAATGAGATAAAACTGCAAAAAGTAGATAATATAAAAGTAGTCAATTGTCCAAATATAATAGGAACTATGGCACATCAAATAAATTATGTTATTAAAGAGTTGAAGGCTGATGACATAATTGCTATTTATAATATAGATTCTCAACCAGAACGAGAAACTTTTAAATATGTTTTAAAAAATATCAATGATGATACAGTTCTACAGCAAGTTAGTTTTTTTGATGATAGCTTAAAAGGAATTATGAAAAGTGCAGAAAATTGGCAAAATAGATGGTCGGTTGTTTATGAAATGGGTAAATATTTGAGTAACTCAAAAATAGAATTTAAATATTGCATAGGTCATGGTTTATTTATCAAAAAGAAGATTTTTAATAAAATTGGATATTTTTCAGAAAATGAAATAAATGAAGATAATGAGTTTGGTTATAGGCTTAATATAAATAATATTTTTATTAAACCAATTCCTTTTATGGAACGGGCTGACTTTGCGAGAAACAAAAGAATATACATAAAACAACAGTCAACTTGGGTAAATGGACCTTTATATGCTTTAAAATATTATAAAAATAATAAAAAAACATTTAAAAATTTTATTTTATCAATTCTAAATTTTAAAGCATTCTTATCTTGGTGTTTGTTTCCATGGATATGTTATTTATGTGTGATATGTTCTGCATTGTACGATGTAAGACTATTTATTATATCATTATTTTTTGTTATTTTTTACATAACTGGAATTAATTATCTTGCTAATAAGTTGTTGAT
>CAVGVM010000155.1:0-3613 GCA_963632645.1 Lachnospiraceae bacterium
TTTGAGACATTTTCGCAAGTTAATACTTAAGACATTATCACAAATTAATCATACATAAAAAGAGATTTAACCCAAAAACACTTGAAAATTATAAAATATTATAGTATAATCTATTTGTTATCAAACAAGCGCCCATAGCTCAATTGGATAGAGCGTTTGGCTACGGACCAAGAGGTTGAGGGTTCAAATCCTTCTGGGCGCGCCATAAGTAAGTTACTTTCTAACATTGTTAGAAAGTTTTTTTTATATCAAAAAACAAAAAAAGAAATAGACTACTTATCTATTTCAAAATAATTACCACTATCTAAATAAAGCCTACCAGTCTTACCCTCAAACTTAGTAACCATCTCATCATACTTATTAAAACTCTTAAACTTAGGTAAATTAATATAAACTCTATTAGAATCATTCATATAAAGAATAAATCTATCTTCATCATACTTAGTAGGATTATACATAATCTGAGATATTTTCTTAATCAAAGAATAATCAATCTTATTCATCTTTTTAATAAGATCCTTATACTTAGTATCAGGAACATAATTAATAAGAGAAGGAATAGCTAAATTATAATCCTCACTATTACTAATCTCATCACCACTTGAAGTAACAATAGTATTAGTATCTTCTCTTATGAAAAATGGTCTATATTCCTCAACATAAATATTAATCTCCAAAAGCAAATTCTTCCTTACCTTTACACTTTTAATAAAAGAATTTTTCTTAACATTACTTTCAACATCATTAGAACTAGTAAGAATAAAATTAGAATCATGATCAAGTCTAGCACTTTTCAAAATATCCTCATCACTAACTATATTATTTCCCTGAACAATAATTGATTTAGTTGGAACCTTAAAAACATAAGCACAAAGCATAACAACAGCAAAAACAAGTAATATCAAAAAGATCATTACCAACAAAAATATTCTAAATCTTCTTTTACCCTTTTTTACCTTTTTCTTACTCATTACTTATCACCAAAATTAAATAATTCTTGTTCTCTATATAAATCTACACCATATTTTTTCAAAACCTCATCATGCGCTAAATCCATTAAATGCTTAATATCAGAAGACTTAGCATGATTCTTATTAATTATAAAATTAGCATGTTTCCCGCTTATTTCTCCTCCACCATAATTATAACCTTTTAAACCACAATCTTCAATAAGCTTACCAGCATACATATCCGTAGGATTTCTAAACACAGAACCAGCAGAAGGAAACTCTAGTGGTTGTGATACAACTCTTCTCATCTTCCTATCTTCAATTAAATCAGTCATTTCCTTAACAGAATCCCTCTCCAAAGTCAAATATGCTCTTAAAATAATCCAGTTCTTACTCATAAATATAGAATGACGATAACTAAAATCAAGAGAATCTTTTTCTAAACATTTAACCTCATAATTATCATCAAGAAATTCTACCTTATCTAAAACTTCACTAATATCACTCAAATATGCTCCAGCATTCATATACACAGCACCCCCAACAGTCGCAGGAATACCACAAGCAAAATCAAGACCAGAATAACCCATCTTTGTAACAGTATTAGCAAGTAAACTTAAATTATAACCAGCAGAAACAGCAATCTTACCATCCAAAAATTCCATTTCATTAAGATGCTTAAGCTTAACAATCACTCCATTATAATCATCATCACTAGCCAAAATATTAGAGCCATTACCAAATACCTTAAAAGAAATATCATTATCCCTCATATAAGATAAAACACTCTTCAAAGAATCAACATCAAAAGGAAAATACACAAGTCTAGCCTTACCACCAGTCCTATAAGTAGTAAGAGTCTTAAAAGAAACATTTTCCTTATAATCACCTAAATTATTATCATCTATAAATTTTATCAAGTCTACCATACCAATCACCTATTAAATAACCTTTCTATCTCACTATATATTCTAGAAGCACTATCAGTTATTCCCATCTTCTTAGAAGCACTACTCATATCATGATAAATCTTAGAATCACCAAGAATATCATCTATCTTACCAATCAAATCATCACCAGTAAAAGTACTCTCATCTAAAACACAAGCAGCACCATTATCTTCCAAATCACTAGCATTAATAACCTGATGATTATTAGCAACATAAGGACTAGGTATAAGTATCGCAGGAATACCCAAAGCCGTAATCTCAGAAATTATTGTAGCACCCGCTCTAGTAACAATCAAATCAGTAAACTTAAGAACCTCGCCCATCTTTTCTATATAAGGGACAACCTTAACATTCTTAGGGAAATCATTAACAGCAATCTCTTCATAATTATCCTTACCTGTAACAAGTAAAACCTCATAATGCTTACTCTCAAAACTACTAAGCATCGAAACAATCTTCTCATTTATAGTAGAAGCCCCTAAAGATCCCATTGTAATAAGTACTAACTTCTTAGAAATAGAAAGACCATAATCCTTTTTATTACCCTTCTTAACCCCTAAAATTTCCTCACCACGAGGATTACCAGTAAGAACAACATTATTAGTATCAAAATACTTCCTAGAACTTTCCATAGAAATACAAACAACATCCGCATACTTACTAAGTCTTATATTAGACTTACCAGGAATACTATTTTGTTCATGCAAAACAATCTTAACACCTAAATCCTTAGCAGCCATAACAACTGGAACAGTAACATAACCACCAACACCAATAACTACATCAGGTTTAAACTTCTTCATTACCTTCTTACATTTCCTAGCACCAGATAAAGTATTAACAACAAATCCTACTATTTTCTTAATACTACGCGTAAGACCATTCATCTTAATTCCCAAATAATCTATACCCAAATTAGGAACCAAATCCTTCTCCATCCTATCAGTAGTACCAATATAAAGAATTTCCGCCTCTTTATCTTCTTCTTTTATTTTATTTATAATACTAAGAGCAGGATAAATATGACCCCCAGTACCTCCTGCTGAAATAATATATCGCATAAAATCACTCCTACTTAATTATATCATTAAATCAAACTAGTATTAAGATTTTTTTTAATTTCTTATCGAGTATTTACACCCACAATAATCCTGTCTATAAAGATTATACTTATTAGATAAAAAAATACTCCTCTTATAACCATCCTTCTTCTTAAAATCAGAATACAAATAAGAAACATTATACTCCTTCTCCAAAGTATAACCAATCTCATTAATCATCTTACTATTCTTATGAGGACTAACAGACAAAGTCGTAGTAAAAAAATCATAACCATGTTCCTTAGCATACTTACATGCTTCTTCCATTCTCATAGAAATACACTTATAACAACGTCTACCACCTTCACGCTCATCCTCTAAACCATTAACCACAGAAAAATACTTATCACTATCATATGAACCACGAATAAAACCAACATCAGAAAAATAAGAAATAAGTCGTTCCTGTTCACCTTCACGCTTCACATACTCATCAAAAGGATAAATATTAGGATTATAATAATAAACATCAACCACAAAATACTTAGACAAAAGTTCCAAAACAGAACTGCTACAAGGACCACAACAACTATGAAGTAAAAGTCTAGGCTTACAATCCAAAGAATCCAAAAAAGATAAAAAATCACTATAAGAATTCATAAAACACCACTAC
>CAVGVM010000156.1:0-5312 GCA_963632645.1 Lachnospiraceae bacterium
ATTTAAGTCTGTGGAGAATATCAAGTATGGTATCTATGAAGCAGAAAAAGGGAACTGTGAGGTTCCCAGGATAAGTTTTAAATTATCTTTTGTTCTTTATTTTGGTTAAAAGTTTACAAATATAGATAGAATTTTGTGTACAAACTATTTAAAGTGTGTTAGAATTAAAGTATCATAGGGGAGGCTAATATGAGAGCAGTTAAGTTATTGGGCAAGGTTTTTGCTGTGATACTTTCATGTGTGTTTGCTTGCTTTTTATTGTTTGTTATGTATGTTCTTATTGCTAAGACTATGTTTACGGAAGAGAGTATTTATAATTATGTAATAGATACTAATGTTTTTACTAGTTCTAGTAATAATGTTGAAAGAGGTAGTTTAAAACAGGGAATTGTTAGTGATTTGAAGAAATTTGATATACCTGCTTCTGTTACTGTAAAGACTCTTGAGAGTAATAATATAAGTAGAGTTATTTCGAGATATGCTTATGACTATACTAGATATGTTTTGTATAATAAGGGTGCTCCAAGTCTTGATAATGATGAAATAGTTAATACTTTTAATAATGAGTATAAGAGTGCTACTGGTGATGATTTAAGCAATACTCAAGTTAAAAAACTTAAGGAATATGTTTCTAGTACTGAGATGAAACTTGATGATTCTGTTCCTAGTGTTGGGGATTTACAGGGTTATGGGGTTGATATTTATAATCTTAGACTGGTGAGTGATTTTGTTTCTTCTAATTATATGTGGGTGGTTTTTGGAATATTTGTCTTAGGTTTTTATACACTTATTGCTATTTGTTTATGGAGTAAGTTAAGGGCTTTTAAATGGATTGGTATAGTTAGTATGATAGATGGATTTATTTTAATAATATCAAGCTTTTTGGAGGTGAGATTATTAAGTATGTTTATAAATAAGAATGGAATATTTGAGAATTTGGCTATAACAGTGGCTTCGAAGAATTTTGGTTCTCTTTTATTAGCAGGTATTGTGTTAATTGTTGTAGGAATTGTGTTTTTAATCATATGTGCTTTGTTAATGAAAAAAGAGCATAAGGTTGATTCTGATAAGTTACTTGATTCAGTTATAAAAAGTGAGATTTCTTCAATGAATAGAGGAGATAATTTAGAAAATGATGAAGATGTTTCTGTGAATGATGATTCTTTTAATGATAATAAAGTTAATGATATAGATGAGAAAATAGATGGTAATTTAAATGAGAATAATGTTTTAGAAGAAAATAATGATAAAGTTAGTGATAGTAATGATACTATAGATGATAATAATCTTGATGTTGAATCTGAAAAGGAATATGTTTCTGATATTGTTAAGGTTGATATAGATGAGGTAGATGATGATTTACCTGTTTCAGAGGTTAGTGTACTTGATGATACGGAAATACCTGTTATTAAGATAGAGGGTAATGATAATGAGGATGTTACTTCTTCTTTGGTAGAGGCTGTTTCTATTGATGATAATGTTGTTAGTGATGATTCTGTTGTTGATTCTTCTGGTGATGAGGTTACTAATGATAATAATGATGATGAAGAAAGTGATAATGATATAGAAAGTGATGAAGTTAATAATTCTTATGAAGTAGAAAATGTTAATGATTCTGATGATATGATTGAGATAGTTTCTGATGAGGAACCTGAGGTTGTTAAACCTATCGATGATACTAGTAGTGATGAGGTTATAACTATTGATAGTACTTTAGATGAAGAAGTTACTGATGATAGTGATAATAATGATGAAGAAAGTGATAATAATACAGAGTATGAGGAAATAGATGATTCTGATTATGAGATTGAGAAACATGATATTGATGTTTTAATACCTGAAAATGTTAGTTTATCAGTTGTTACTCCGAAGAAGGGTAAAGATATTGAACCTGATTTAGTTGAGGTTCTTGGTGATGATGAAGAAGAGGATGTTGAATTATTATAATCCTCTTTTTTGTGCAAAAAAAAAGGTAGACGTTTTAATTGTCTACTTAGTTTGTTTACTTATTTATATGCTTCTTGTTTTAGTAAATCAATATTACTATGCATTATTGATAGGTAATCGTCATTATTTTTTTCATCTTTTTCTGTTATGGTATCAAGTGCTCGGAATGTTAATGTTTCTACGTTATAGTCGTTTTGTAGGGTTTCTACGATATCATATGATTTGCTATGATCTATAGTAAATATGTAACTTAGTTTTCCTGATTGAAGTAATTCTCTGGCTTTTTCAATATTGCTTTCTTTGTTTTTACCATTTTTAGTTAGGTTTATAATTTCAAATCCATATTTTTTTAGGAAGTTTAATGATTCGTCTGCTACTATTATTTGGTTATCTACTGAGTTGTCTGCGGATTTTTTTATTTCTGTTTCTAGTTCGGTTATATCAACTTTTAATTGTGTATATTGATTGTTTAATTCTTCGACTAGATAGGGATTTGATATGTATTCGCTTAGTTCATTTTTTATATTTTGTCCTAGCATTAAGATATTTGATGGGTTAAGCCAAACGTCTGATGTTTTGTAGGTTGCATCTATTCCGTAAGCAGCATCAATTATTTTTAAGTTTTTGTTGTCGTTTAGCATTGTGGTTGCATATTCTCTTTCTTTTGATTCACCATTATATATGAATAGGTCATATTCACTATAGTCTTTTAGTTGTTTGTTTGTTATTTTATATGTGTCTGATATGGAATCACGTGGGTAGATGCTTTTTATTGTTGAGTTATTTCCATATAGTCTTTTTGTAACGTATTCTATGGGATATACAGTTGTTGCTATGTTTATGTCTTCCATTCTATCTTTTTTGAAGCATCCGGTTAAGCATGTTGTTATAATTACTAGGGTAAATAATAATATTATTGTTTTTTTCACTTTTTATTCCTCCATTTTCTGTGGTACTGGGTCGTAACCTTTTGTTCCTAGTGGATTACATTTTATTATTCTTTTTATTCCTAAAATAGTTCCTTTGTATGAACCATATCTTTGTATTGCTTCTTTGGTGTAGTTTGAGCAAGTTGGGTAATGTCTACACATGTTGTGCCATGGTCCAGGAATTTTTTGATATGTATTTATGATAAATAATAATATTTTTTTCACTTTATACCACCATTAACATTTTACTATTATTTTTATTTTTTAGCAATTAGTTGTGTTAAAAAAATTTAAAATGTGATATATTTAAATAGGTGATTTGTATGAATGAATTATTTAATAAGTTTGATATAGTTCCTAATGATATAAAGGTTTATGAGCAGGCTTTTGTTCATACTTCTTATGCTTATGAGCATAATTTAAATTCTTATGAGACTTTGGAGTTTTTAGGAGATGCTATTGTTGATTTGGTGGTGTCTGATTATTTGTATAGAGAAAAGGATTATCCGGAAGGGGTTATGACTAAGGAAAGGGCTAGTTATGTTTGTGAGAATGCTCTTTATGAGTATGCAAGTGATTTGAATTTTAGTGATTATATAAAAGTTGGTAATGGTGAGGCTCAGAGTGGTGGTAGTCATAAGAAGGCTATTCTTGCGGATGTTTTTGAGGCATTTATGGCTGCAATATATTTGGATCAGGGGTTTGAAAAGGTCCGTGATGTTGCTTTGAAGATAATTGTGCCTTATATAGAAAATCCTAATAAATTATTTTTTAGTGATTATAAGTCTAAACTTCAAGAGGTTGTTCAAGATATTCAAAAGTCTTTGGAATATGATTTAGTTTCTGAGAGTGGTCCTGCTCATGATAGAAAGTTTGAAATGTCTGTTAAAATTGATGACATTATTTATGGAGTGGGTGTAGGTCATTCTAAGAAGGAAGCGGAACAAGAGGCTGCTAGAGAGGCTTTAACTAAACTTGTTAAGAGTGAGTAATTTTACTTGCTTTTTTTGTTTTAATTTTTTTTGTTGTAATACTTTTATTTTTGTAGTAAAATAGAGATAGTTAAACTAGGAAAGTGAGTTTTGTATATGAGAAAGTTTATTGATAAATTTAATAGTAATAAGAAAAAATATATTGTTAGTTTAGTAGTAGTTCTTGTTTTAATGTTATCTTTGGTTGGCGGAACTAGTTATGCTATTTTAAAGGGTAGTGTTAGTGATAAGAATGAACAGGTTATAAAGACTGGTAGTGTTGAACTTAAGCTTACTGAATATTATGATGATATTAGTAAGAAGATAACTGTTATGTCTGATGAGGATGGACTTCTTCAAGATGATGCTTATAGTTTTAATATTAAGAATACTGGGGATTCTGTTGCTAAGTATGATTTAAAACTTGTTAATGATGTTCCTAGTTCTTATAGTGGTAAGGTTCTTGATACTAAGTATATTAAGGTTGGATTGGAGATTAATGGTGATGAGTATGGTCCAATGTCTCTTGATAAAGTTAAGAATGTGATTGATAGTGATGTTATCTATAAGAAGGAAATGCTTAATTATAAACTTAGAATTTGGCTTGATAAGTCTAAAGAAAAGGAAATAGAAAACTTAGAAGATTATAAGGCATTTTTGAAACTTAAAGTAGAGGCTGTTCAAAGACCGGAAAGTATGGATAATGGTGTTAATACAAAGACTTTTGCTTATACTGGAGAGTCTCAAGAATATACTGTTCCTAGAGATGGGTATTATTATATAGAACTTGGTGGTGGTGCTGGTTATGGTGGAACAACTGGTAATTATGACAGTAATGGTGCTAAGACTAGTGGTTATATAAAATTAGATGCTGGAGAAAAGTTGTATTTTTATGTTGGAGGACATGGAGAAAAACCTAATACTAATTGTAGAACTAGTGGTTATGAATTTAATGGTGGTGGAATTGCAAGGCCTGGTGCTTCTGGAAAGTGTGGTGGTACTGGAGGTGGTGCTACTGATGTAAGATTAGTTGGTGGTTCTTGGGATGATACCAAATCCTTAATTTCTAGAATAATGGTAGCAGGAGCAGGAGCTTATGGAGATTCAGGAAGCGGATATACAGTGGGGTATGGTGGAACTCTTTATGGAGTTAAAACATTGTTTTCAACTTATCAACAATATTTAAGTAATCCTGGGACTCAAATAAGTGGTGGAGCTTCTCCTACAAAATATAGTGGTGCTCAGTCTACTGGAGATGCTGGATCATTTGGTAAAGGTGGAGCAGGTGGAGCAAGTGTTTCAGGTACAACAAGTGGAGGTGGTTCCGGAGGTGGTTCTGGTTACTATGGAGCTTCTGGTTCTTCTGGTTTATCAAGTGGTTCATGGGCTGCTTCAGGAGGTTCTTCCTATATAAGTGGTTATGCTGGAGTAAACTCAGTAAAAGAATCAACAACAATTACTCATA
>CAVGVM010000157.1:0-2426 GCA_963632645.1 Lachnospiraceae bacterium
TCATTGATCCTTCTTCTATTTTACAATCTGATACTTCTAGGTATAGCATTATTTGTCTTATAGCTTCGGCATAGGCCATTGCTTCTTCTTTGGTGTGCATATCTGGTTTTGATACTATTTCTATAAGTGGAAGGCCTGAACGATTGTAGTTTAGTAAGGTTTTTCCGTTGTAGTGCAAGCTTTTACATGTGTCTTCTTCTATGTGGATGTCTGATATTCCTATTTTTTTTGTTTCGTTATTTATCATTATTTCGATGTAACCGTTTGTTCCGATTGGTGTGTCAAATTGTGTTATTTGGTAACCTTTTGGTAAATCTGGATAGTAATAGTTTTTTCTATCGAAATGCATTTGTTTTGTTATGTTCATATTTAATCCTAGACAGGCTTTTATGGCATTTCTTAGTACTCCTTCGTTAAAGGTTGGTAATACTCCTGGGTATCCTAGATCTATTTCGTTGATATTTTGATTGGTTTCTGAGTTGTAGTTGTTTTTTGATAAGGAAAATACTTTGGCGTTTGTTTTTAATTCTAGATGGATTTCTATTCCTATTGTGGGCACGTAATTATTCATTTTTTTCACCTCTTGGATCTAAGTTTAGGTTTAGTTTGTTTTCTATGAATGATGCTAGTTTGTAGATAGTTTTTTCGTCAAATCTTTTTGCTATTATTTGCATTCCTATTGGAAGATTATTTTTGGAAAAACCGATTGGCATACTCATTGCAGGAAGTCCGGCCATGTTAGCAGGAATGGTTAATATATCGTCTGTAAATGATTTGTTTGGATCGTCTAGGGTATCTCCGATTTCGTATGGTAAGCAAGTGGTTGTAGGTCCTAGTACTAGGTCGTATTTTTTGAAGATTTTTTCAAATTCTAGGGAGATGCTTTTTCTTATTTTTAGGGCTTTGGTGTAATATTCGTTTACGTTTTCTCCACTTAGCATAAATGATCCTACCATGATACGGCGTTTTACTTCGTCTCCGAATCCTTCGCTTCTGGTTTTGTAATAGAAGTCTTCGATATTTTTGGCATTTTCTGTGCTGTAACCATATTTTATTCCGTCGAATCTTGCTAGGTTTGAACTTGCTTCTCCGAGTGCTATTACTTGGTATAGTGGAACGCAGTAGTCGATATATGGTATTTCTACTACATCTATTTGACATTCTTCTTGTTCTAGGATTTTTGTTATGTTGTTTAGTTTTTCTTTTATTTCTTTGTCAATAAATTCATTTATATAGAAACTTGGTATTGCTATTTTCATACCTTTTATGCTTTTTCCTATGTCTTTTGTGAAATCTTCTTCTTTGTTTAACTGAGTTAGATCTCTTTTATCTTTTTTTGTTATGGCGTTTAGTAAAAGAGCATTTTCTTTTACGTTACGGGTTATTGGACCGATTTGGTCTAGGCTTGATGCGAAGGCAATAAGTCCATATCTTGATACTCTTCCGTATGTTGGTTTTAGTCCTACTGTTGCACAGAATGATGATGGTTGTCTTATTGAGCCTCCAGTGTCAGATCCTAGAGTTAATGGTACTATTCTAGATGAGGTACAAGCGGCACTTCCTCCGGATGATCCTCCACTTACTAATTTATGGTTCCATGGATTTTTTACTGGTCCGTAATAACTTGTTTGGTTTGATGATCCCATAGCAAATTCGTCCATATTTAGTTTTCCTATTATTATCATGCCTTTTTCGTTTATTAGGTCTATGACGTGTGCATCATATACTGATGTAAAGTTTGATAACATTTTTGAGCCTGCGGTTGTTGGAAAATCTTTTGTTACGATATTATCTTTTATTGCTACTGGTATTCCCCACAGAATGTTATCTGGGGTTTTGTTTTCTAATTTTTTTGCTCTTTTTTGGGCATATTCTTTGTTTGTGTTTATGAAGCAATTTAATTCATCTTTTTCTACTCTTTCGAAGGCTTCGTTTACTAAGTCTATTGGTTTTATCTTTTTTTCACATAGTAGTTTGTGTAACTCTTCTACGGATAAGTCTAAATAATTATTCATTGAATACACCTCTTATTTCTATAAAGTTATCAAATGTTTTGGGAGCATTTGCTACTAGTTCTTTGGTATAACTACATATTTGGGGTTTATCTTCTTCTGGGATGCAAGTATTTTCTGAGGGGCTAATTAGTGTTTCTTTTGTAGTTATATCTATGTCATTTATTTTATCTATTTCGTTAAATAATGCTTTTAGTTGGTATGAGAATTTTTCTATTTCTTCTTCGGTTAATTCTAGTCTTCCTAGTTCTGCGACGTGAAGTACTTCTTCTTTTGTTAATTTTTCCATTTTCTTCCTCCTTAACAATATTTAATTATACCAAAAAAAAAGAGACAAGTAAACTTGATTTTGTTGGGTTACAGGATAAACGCATGAGAAATTTTTAGATAAGTCTATGCTTGATTTTCGAGCAT
>CAVGVM010000158.1:0-2264 GCA_963632645.1 Lachnospiraceae bacterium
TGAACCAAATATAGTATTTATATCTGTATTAGCCGCTGCTCTTACAACTTCTGCTGCTTGTTCAGCCTCAAACAATGTTAAATTAGAACCACCAGTAATATTAATAATTGCATCAGTAGCACCATGAATCGAAGTTTCAAGAAGTGGAGATGAAACCGCTTGCTTAGCCGCTTCAATTGCTCTATCTTCTCCCATACCAATACCAATACCAATAATAGCATTACCTGATTTTTCCATAACTGCTCTAACATCAGCAAAGTCTAAGTTTACCAAACCAACAACAGCAATCAAATCAGATATAGATTGAACACCACGTAAAAGAACATTATCAACTTCCTTAAATGCATCAAGCATAGAAGTAGACTTATCAATTATTTCCCTTAACCTATCATTAGGTATTACAATCAAAGTATCAACATGTTCCTTAAGTTCTTCAATTCCAGCAAGAGCATTATCCATTCTTCTCTTACCTTCAAAAGAGAAAGGTCTAGTAACAATAGCCACTGTAAGAGCACCCAAACCTTGAGCAATCTCTGCAATTACTGGTGCAGCACCAGTACCAGTTCCACCACCCATACCACAAGTGATAAATACCATATCTGCACCTTTTAAACTTTCTTCCAGTTCCTTTTTAGCCTTAATAGCAGCCTCTTTTCCAATTTCAGGTCTACCACCTGCACCAAGAGTACCAAGTTGAATCTTCTTTTCTGCTTTCGAAGCGTTCAAAACTTGAGCATCAGTATTAACTGCAATAAAGTCAACACCTCTAACTCCAGCATCAATCATTCTGTTAATGGCATTACCGCCACCACCACCAACTCCTATTACTTTTATCTTAGCAAGTTGGTCCGTCATCGCTAAATCAAACATAACTTCATCTCCTTAATCAAATATTCTTCCAAATATTTTTCCTAGTGCACTGCCTGTCCCCATTTTCTTCCTTGCTCTTAGCATTTCTTCGACCTTTTCATCTACAAACATTGTATAATCTTTTTCTCTTAAATTAAGTTTATCAACAAAATATTTTACAGCACCATAACTTGTAGTAAATCTACTATCACGAATTCCAATGACATTAACATTAAGTATTTGTCCTTTTCTACCATAAGTATCTTGTAAAAGAGCATCAAACCCCAGCATTGATGTTATAGCTCCTGTAACTATTATATAACTTATTTCCCTATTTGTTAAGTTATTTATATCATTTTTAAGATTTTTTAATGACTCAATAAGTTTATATTCGATCATTTCAGCAAGCATATACTGATTAACCACAATGTTTTGATTAAGTCTATTCACAATCTTGTACTCTTCATCACTTTCAGCATACTTTCTACTTGCAACCCCATATTCTTCTTTTATTTCCTTTGTTTTCTTCTCATCTGTCTTAAAATTAAAGCGAATAACCTCGTCAATATCATCTCCTCCAATCGATGCAATAAGTTCCTTAACAAGAATACCTTTATTAAACACTGATAAAACACTCTTCTCCTTGCCAAAATTTATCATAGCAACAACAGCCTTATCAAGCTCCTTATCCTTAGTAGCATAATAATCAGCAATCGAAGAAATAACAATATCAACAACTTCCACTCCAATATTCTCAAGTATTCCTACAACAGAATAAACATTCTTCTTAGGAACAGTAACAACAACAGATTTAACAGCAAGTTTACTTCCCTCAAGACCCAAAGGATTTTTCACTTTCTTTTCCCCATCGATTTTATACTCAATCGGCATAACACTCACTACTTCACTATTCATAGATACGTGTTTTTTCAATGATTTTTGAAGGCAATTAAAGATAGTTTCACCATCAACAAGAGCATCACTAGTATTAATATCAACCTCTCCCATAGCAATATCAATCTCTCTATTATTCGAAGGAACAACCGCAATAACCTGTTCAACCTTTGTACCAAGTTTACTCTCCAAAGTCTTAATAGCCTTCTTAACAGAACCAGTAATAGCCTGAGCATCAGTTATTAAGCCCTTCTTAACTCCTTTCGCAGGAACATGAGCAGTTGCTAAAACATTGAATTTTTCATTGTATTCTTCTATGGTAACAGCCTTTACTTCTTCAGTACCAATATCAATACTTGTGTATATCTTTCTCATAATCATCCCTCTTATATCATAAATAAATTATACAATAAGAATTTAAACTTGACAATAATAAGTTTCAAAAAACGTCAAATTACCCACAAATATCTGAAATTTTTTTCTAAATGCAACCCCACTTTAATAAAAAAGTTGCATTTAAG
>CAVGVM010000159.1:0-8844 GCA_963632645.1 Lachnospiraceae bacterium
ATTTCAATTGTTTACTTAACCCCCTTTAGTTGTCTACTTTAAGTTTACCACAGCAGGTGCAGGGAGCGGAAATGGTTCTAATGCTGGAGTATTTACTTCTAGTTGTGGTTCTGGGGCAGGGGAGTATGCATATATAGCAACTAGGTTTATAATAGTTACGTAATTATTTTTCTTTTCTTGAGGTGTTAGTAATTTGTTATTTTTGATTGACTTTTTATATATTTTTTGTATAATATGTTTCATTAAGGAGTGGTTATATGTTTAGTAATAAATATATGTATAAGAATAGTCTTAATGAACTTAGTAAGGAGTCTACTGCTAGAAATTGTAAGGCTTTTGGGTATATGGATGGCTATTTAGATGAAGAGATTTATAGTTCTATTTTTGAATATAATGATAACAATAATGCTAATTATGAGAAGGGTTATATAGAAGGTGTTAATGCTAGACTTAAGGAAGATAGTGATGTTTTGTTAATGCAAAAGTCTGAACATATTATTAAACTTGCTATGTATGATGGTGAGAATGGTATTGCGCCTAGAAGAATATCTAGAAATTATAAGGATATGTATGCTAGAAATTATTATAAGGCTAGGTGTGCTAATTCTGAGATGATTAATGCTTATATGTATGAAACTGAAATTCTTGATGATTCTGAGGAACAAGTTTATACTTGTGGATATATGGATGGTTATTTTGATGAGTATGTTTATGGTGATGCTTCTTATAGTGAAGACTTAGCATATTTGTATGAAATTGGTTATCATGAGGGTGAACTTAATAGAAATGCTAATCTTGCTAGAGCTAACTTGGAAAAACTTAAGTGGTTAGTGTCTTTGTCTATTAATGATTCTCTTAATGGTATACATAATAGAAGTTTATCTATTGATGCTAGGAGTGTTTATAATAGTCATTATCAGTTTTTGGATGATGATGTTATGGGTGATGAAGGTGTTTTAGATAATAAACTTTCTGATGAGGAGTATTTTAGATTTAGACATAAAAAGTGTTGTAAATAGTAAAATTTTAAGAAAATACTTTTATAAATTATGTTGTTGTGATAAACTATTATTAGTTTGACTGTGATGAGAAAGTAGTAGTAAGATATATTTATTTTTTAGAGAAGAAGTGGTTGGTGAAAACTTTTAAAATAAATTCTTATGAATTCACTCTCTAGTTGAGATCGTATGTCTGCGTTAAGGATAAGAGATAGTGTAACTATGAAATAAGGTGGTACCACGATGTAATGTCGTCCTTTGGTAGCACTTTTTTATTTTGAAGGAGGATTTATGGAAAATATTAAAAATGATATAGTTCATGATATAGATGGTGTTAAATCTGTTAGTGAACTTAATGATTTGAAAGTTAAATATGTTGGTAAGAAAGGGATTATTACTTTACTTTATGCTAAGATGAAGGATATTTCTAATGGGGATAAGAAGGAATATGGTATGAAGATAAATGAACTTAAGGGTTTGTTTAATGAAAAGTATGAGGATAAGAAGAATGTTTTAGAGAAAATGGAACTTTCTAAGAGACTTGCTAGTGAAAAGATTGATGTCACATTACCTGGAACTAAACCTATAGTGGGTGCTCCTAATATTTTGGAGAAGATAATTGAAGAGGTTGAGGAAGTATTTATGTCAATGGGTTATGATGTTGTTGATGGTCCAGAGATTGAGGAGGATAAATTTAATTTTGAAATGCTAAATATTCCTAAGGGTCATCCGGCACGTGATGCTCAAGATACTTTTTATATTGAGGATGAGAATATATTACTTCGTAGTCAAACTTCTCCGGTTCAAGTTAGAACTATGTTAGAGGCTGGTGGTAATAAACCTGTTAGAGTTATTTGTCCTGGTAAGACTTATAGGAGAGATGATGATGATGCGACTCATTCTCATCAATTTATGCAAATAGAAGGTCTTTTAGTTGATAAAGATATTAGATTATCAGATTTAAAGGGTACTTTTGATGTTATTGCTAAGAGGCTTTTTGGAGAGGATTGTAAGACAAGGTTTAGACCTAGTTATTATCAATTTACTGAACCTTCGGTAGAGACTGATATATCTTGTTTTAATTGTAAAGGAAAGGGATGTTTTCTTTGTAAGAATACTGGTTGGATTACTGTTAGTGGTGCTGGTATGGTTCATCCTAATGTTTTAAGAAATTGTGGTTATGATCCTAAGGAGTGGTCTGGTTTTGCTTTTGGTTTCGGTGCTGAAAGACTTGCTATGCTTAAGTATGATATTAATGATATAAGGGCATTTTATCAGACTGATTTGAGAGAGGAAAAGTTATTTGATAGGAGGTCTTGTAATGATTAGTTTAGATTGGGTAAAGGATTATGTTGATATAAGTGATCAAGATTTACATGAACTTGCTGTAAAGGTTACTAAGGCTGGGGTTAATATTGAAAAGATAGTTGATAATCGTATTAATAATTTGGTTATTGGTGAGGTTGTATCTTGTGTTAGTCATCCAGATAGTGATCATTTGAATGTTTGTATGGTAAATATTGGTGATAAGGTAATACAAATTGTTTGTGGGGCTTCGAATGTTAGGGCTGGTATTAAGGTATTAGTTGCTCTTCCTGGATGTGTTTTACCTGGTGATGTTACTATTAAGAAGGGTGTTATTAGAGGACAAGAGTCTAATGGGATGATTTGTGCTTTGCTTGAACTTGGTTTAGAGGAAAAGACTAAGGAAAATTATGATCGTGGTATTGAGGTTCTTGATACTGATTTGAAGGCTGGTACGGATGCTAATATTTATTTAGGAACTAATGATATTTTGTATGAACTTGATGTACATAAGCATAGGAATAATGATTGTTATTATCATATTGGTTTTGCTTATGAGATTGCTAGTATTTTGGGAAGAAAGGTTACTTTACCGGTTTCTGATTATAGTGAGATAAGTGATAGTGTTAAAAGTCATATTAAGATTGATGTTGCTACTAAGAAATGTCCTTATTATACTGCTAAAATGGTTAAGGGTGTTAAGATTAAGGAATCTCCAGATTTTATTAAGAGAAGACTTATTGCTGCGGGGATGAGACCTATTAATAATGTTGTTGATATTTCTAATTATGTAATGCTTGAGTATGGTCAACCACTTCATTTCTTTGATAAGGATAAGATTGGTGATAATATTTTAGTAAGGGATGCTAAGTGTGATGAAGAAATTGTTACTTTGGATGGAGTTACTAGAAAGCTTACTTTTTCTGATGTTGTTATTACTGATGGTAATGTTCCTATTGCTATAGCAGGTGTTATGGGAGGAGAAAATATAGAGGTTGATTCTAATACTAAAGATATTTTAATTGAGGCTGCTATATTTGATTCTGTTAGTATTAGGTATACTGCTAGTAGACTTAATTTAAGGAGTGAGGCTTCTATTAGATATGGAAAGGGTCTTTCGTTTGAGTATACTGATAAGGCTCTTGATAGGGCGTGTTATTTGCTTGCTAAGTATGCTGATGCTACAATTCTTAGTGATGTTGTTAAGTATGATGTTATTGATAAGACTCCAAAGGTTGTTAGTTTTAAGACTAAGGAGGTTAGTACTTTATTAGGTCTTAGTCTTACTGATTCTGATGTTAAGACTGAACTTGAAAGGCTTATGTTTGATTATGAGATGAATGGTGATACTTTTGTGGTTACTATTCCTTATAGAAGACTTGATATTGATCCTAATGTTAATGATATTGCTGAGGAGATTGGAAGGCTTTATGGTTATGAGAATTTGGTTTCTACTCTTCCTAGGATTGAGACTAAGAGAGGTATGTATTTAAAAGATATAGGACTTAGAAAGGATGTATCTAAGAGACTTAGAACTTTAGGACTTGATGAGGTTAAGACTTATACTCTTACTAGTCCGGTTATGGCTAAGTTATTTAGATATGAAGATAAGGAAAATATAGTTCTTCCTAATCCTATGAGTGTTGATAAGTCTGTTATAAGGACTTCAATTCTTTCTTCGCTTTTAAATGTTTATGATTATAATAAGAAAAGACATGTTAATGATATAAGTATTTATGAAATTGCTAAGACTTATGATAAGGATTATGTTGAGGAAAGTAAGATTGCTATGCTTGTTAGTGGTAATTATATTGTTAATAAGTGGCATACTACTATTAAGTGTGATTTTTATCATTTGAAGGGTATAGTTCAAAATTTACTTGATTATTTAGGTTTTGCTGGTAGATATTATTTTACTCAAGAAGAGGTATGCAATATGCATCCAGGAATGTGTGCTAGAATATTTATTGATAGGGATGAGGTTGGTGTTATTGGAAGAATTCATCCTTCGGTTAATAAAGATGAAATATATTTAGCAGAACTGTCTCTTACTAAGATTTATAATAAAAAGGCTAAGGTACTAAAGTATAAGAGTGCTTCTAAGTATCCTGATATTGTTAAGGATGTGGCTTTTATTTTAGATAAAGATGTTTTAAGTAGTGATGTTGAAAGAGAAATTAAGAAATGTGGTTCTAAGATTTTAACAGATATTTCAGTGTTTGATGTTTATGTTGGAGATAAGATTGAATCTGGTAAGAAGTCTATTGCATATAGTCTTACATTTAATGATTATGATAGGACTTTAACTGAAGAAGAGGTTGATGCTTTGTTTAGAAAGATTATTGATAAAGTAAAATCTAAGTTTAGTTGTGATATTAGAGATAAGTAGGAAATTTTCCTGCTTTTTTAATATTTTGTTTGTTTGTTTCATATTATTTAGTATGAAAAAGTTTATGCAAATAGTTATTATTAGTTTATTTACGTGTTTTAGTTTTTATTATACTGAGAAGATAGTGGAGTTTTCTAAGAATCGTGATCCTATTATGGAAAAGATTAAATCACTTGATAGGGATGTTAGTCCTGTTAATGGGGTTCTTTCTAGTGATACTATGCTTGTAGGTAAGAGTGGTGTTTCTGTTGATGTTGATAATAGTTATGAACAGATGAAAAGGGTTAATGAGTATAATGAGAATTTGCTTGAGTTTATTAGTGTTAAACCTAGTATTTTAAAGAGTGATAATTTGGATAAGTTTATTGTTGGGACTAATACTAATGAGAAGAAATTGTCTTTGGTTTTTAGTTTTGATGATTTGGATTTTTTGGAGGAAGTTGTATATGTTTTAGATATTAATGATGTGTCTTCGACTTTTTTTATAGATGGTAAGTTTTTTGAGAGTAATTATTTGAAGATTAAGAATTTGGTTAATGATAAGATTAGTTTTGGTCTTTATGGTTATGATAAGAAGTATAATGGTTCTAGTATTAGGTATGTTAAGAATTTAATTAGTAATGGTTTTTCGTATAGTGATTATTGTCTTTATGTTAATGATGAGTTTTTTAAGGCTTGTATTGGTTCTAGGATTAATACTATTAAGCCTTATGTGATTAAGAATAATGTTTTTAATTATTTTGTTAATAATAAGAGTAATGGTTATATATATATGGTTAAGGTTAATGATGAGAATATTAAGGAACTTAATAGTTCTATTATGTATTTGAAGCAGAAGGGGTATAAGATTTTGTCTCTTGATGATATTTTAAAGGAATAAGGTTGACTTTTCCTTTTAGTTTGTGGTAAAATCTTATATGTTTAAGGCCTCATATAGTGCTTTAAACCACATTGAAAAGGTAAAAGTTCTATTTGTTAGACACCTTAAGAGTGAGTCTTAGGTAAGAGATAAGGAGGTAAGTATGAAAGCAATAATTAAAACTGGTGGAAAACAATATTTAGTTGAAGAAGGTTCAGTTATTTATGTTGAAAAGTTAAATGCTGAAGAAGGAAAAAATGTTGTTTTTGATGAAGTATTGATGCTAGATGGAAATTTTGGTAGTCCTAAAGTAGATGGTGCTAAGGTTACTGGTAAAGTTGTTAAACATGGTAAAGGTAAGAAAATTAGAATCTTTAAGTATGTTAACAAGAGTAAGAGTACTCGTAAGAGTCAAGGTCATCGTCAACCATATACTAAGGTTGAAATTACTAAGATTAATGGTTAATTGATATGATTAAGATTAAAGTAAAAAAAGATGAAGAAATAATAAGGGAAATAAGTATTAATGGACATGCTCTTTATGATGATTATGGTAAAGATATAGTTTGTGCTTCGGTTAGTAGTATTGTTATAACTACTGTTAATGCTATATTGAGAGTTGATAGTGGATCTATTTCTTATGATGAGAATCCTTTTGTTATTAGGACTCTTAAGGATAGTTATATTACTAATTTACTTCTTGATAATATGATATCTTTGCTTAAGGAACTTGAAAGAGATTATCCAAAAAATGTTAGATTTTTATAGGAGGAATATTTATGTTAAGATTAAATATCCAATTATTTGCTCATAAAAAAGGTGGCGGATCTACTTCAAATGGTAGAGATTCTGCTGGACGTAGATTAGGTGCTAAACTTGCTGATGGACAAAGTGCTAAAGCAGGAGCAATTATTTATCGTCAAAGAGGAACAAGAATTCATCCAGGAGTAAATGTTGGAATGGGAAATGATCATACTTTATATGCTAAGATTGATGGTGTAGTTAAGTATGAAAGACTTGGAAGAGATAAGAAACAAGTAAGTGTATACGAAAAGTAATACACTTTTTTTGATATGGGGATAGTTTTATGTGTGTTAATGATATTTATGAGATTAGTATAGTAGATGATAATCATAATGGTAATGGTATTGGTAAGATTGATGGTTTTCCTGTTTTTGTTAAGGGTACTGTTTGTGGAGATATTGTTAAGGTTAGAATTGTTAAAGTTTTGAAGAAATATGCAGTTGGGGAGGTTGTTTCTTTTGTGTTTAGGGATGATAAGCATGTTTCTGTTTTGTGTCCTTATTATGATAGATGTGGTGGTTGTGTGCTTGGACATATTTCTTATGAAAGGGAGATTTTACTTAAAAGTAGATATTTAGAAAGACTTTTTGGAAATGTTTTTAAAGGAGTTACTTATTTTGATAGGTTTAATTATAGAAATAAGGTTAAGTTTCATGTTGTAAATGGCAAACTTGGGTTTTATGATGAGGCTAGTAATGATTTGATTTGTGTTTCTAGTTGTATGCTTCTTGATGAGGAGATTAATTGTTTAATTAGTTTTTTACTTAAAACTAACTTGTTTGATGTTAAGGAACTTGTTATTAGAAAAGGTGATAATGGGCTTCTTTTATATGTTTTGGGAAGTGTTTCGCTTGATGATTTAGAGGTTCTTAAGGAATGTAATAGTCTTATATCTATTTATGTTAATGATGATTTGGTGTATGGTGATAGTTTTATTGTTTCTTCACTTGGAAATGTTAAATATTTTATTAATCATAAAGCTTTTTTTCAGGTTAATAGTGAGTGTTGTTATCATTTGTATGATGAGGTTAAGAGAAATGTTTTAGGAAATAGTCTTTTGGATTTATATTGTGGTATTGCTTCGATTGGAATATATGTTTCTGATGTTTGTGATAGAGTAGTAGGAGTTGAGGTTAATCCTGAATCTGTTAGATGTGCTAGGGAGAATATTAAGGCTAATAATATAGATAATTATGAGGTTGTTTTAGGAGATGCTTCGGTTATTTCAGATAGTTTTGATACGATAGTGGTTGATCCTCCGAGGAGTGGTCTTAGTAGGAAGGTTATTAGTAATATAAATTCTATGAAGGCTAAGAGACTTATTTATGTTTCTTGTAATCCTAGTACATTAAAGAGAGATATAGAACTTTTGGGTAATTATGAGGTTATTAGTATTAAGGGGTTTAATATGTTTCCTTGTACGAAGCATGTTGAGTGTATGTGTGTTTTTGATTGTAAATAAAAGTTGTTTGTAAAGGTTTTAGAAAATAAAGTTTTAGTAAGTAAAAAATTATTAAGGAGAATTTAAGATGGAAAGAATATATAATAAATTAGTAAGAGATAAAATACCAAATATAATAAAAGAACAAGGGGAAACACCAGTTATAAGAATATTAGATGAAATTGAATATAAAAATGGATTAGAAAAGAAATTATATGAAGAATATAAAGAAGTAATTGAATCAACGGGTGATGATCGAATAGAAGAATTAGCTGATATGTTAGAGGTAATTAGAGCATTAGCAAGTTTAGAAAATAAGCATTTAGATGATGTTATAGCAATTGCTGATAAAAAAATGAAAAGCGTGGTGCTTTTGAAGAAAAAGTTTTTCTTGAAAAGGTTATTGAATCAAAATAATAAAATTTTGAGTATATGATATTTAAAATTATAATTTGTAAAGATGGTGATTTAAAGTGGAGTATAGAAAAATCTATAAAATAGAAATTCCTGATGCTTTGGAATTGGTATGGAGAGTTTTTTTAGAGTATGAGGCTCCAGATTATACTGAAGAAGGTATAAATGAGTTTAAGAAGACTATTGAGGATGATTCATGGGTAAGTGCTAGAGAGTTTTATGGTGCTTTTGATGATGACAGGCTTGTTGGGGTAATTGCTACTAAAGATAGAAATCATATTGCTTTGCTTTTTGTTGATGGTGATTATCATAGACGCGGAATTGGTAGAAATCTTTTTAATATGGTACTTGAATTAAATAAAGATGGTTATTTTACTGTTAATTCGTCGCCTTATGCTCATGAGATTTATAAGCATTTAGGTTTTTTTGATACTGATTCTGAACAGTGTATAAGTGGTTTGAGGTTTTATCCTATGAGAAGAATAATTGTTTGATTATTTATTGTTAGACTAATTTTTTGTTGGTCTTTTTTCAGGATAAACGCATGAGAAATTATGCGTTTTTTATGCTATCATATACATAAGGAATAAAATTGGTGGTATATTATGGCAAAAAAATCAAAAAAATTAGAGGA
>CAVGVM010000160.1:0-4018 GCA_963632645.1 Lachnospiraceae bacterium
AAATCAATTATGATGAATATAAAAATCTTATGGATAAAAGAGAAAATCTTTGGAAACAATATCATAAAGTTAAAACCGAAGAAGATAAATCCAAAATACTTTCTGAAATAAATAATCTTCAACCTAAAATTAAAGAATTTCGTAAGTATGACAAATATTGTAAAGATATAAAAGAAAGAGCAAAATCTATGCAAGATAATATTAATAATTTTGATAAAGACATACAAAAAGAAAAAGACAATTCTAGGTCATTGTGACTTAGAGTTGCCTTTTTTCCTAATCATTATCTATGTTAAGTTCTATCTTATAATATGTATCAATATCATCAATAAGATTGTTTATGCTTTCTTCGTTTAATTTGTTTAACCAATTTCTCAATTCATTAATTGTTATTATCTCTTCAATAGAATTTTCATACTTATCAATAATGACTTCCATGCCACCAGATTTTTCGAAAATATAATTTTTGATATTTTCGAAAACATCATCTTTATTCAGTTCAGTTTTAATTACAAAAGTAATTGGAAAATGAAGAACTTTATCTATATCAAGTAAATATTTATCGTATTTATCAACTTCAGTTACTTGAAAAAACCTTCCCAACGGTTTCATAACAAAATCTATTCCTCCATCATTTGCATTAGTTCTTCCTGTTTTATACAAATTTAATTGTTCTTTTTTTATATTTTCTAATGAAGTTCCTATAAAAATATGCTGGTTTTTATAATGATTTTTTAGTATAGCATACGAAATTATCTCAAAAATTCTTGCTTCTGATTTTTCTTCTAATAAACTACCTATCTTAAATTTTTTTTCATTTAAATCTGTTAAATTTCGCAAGTTTTCTAAATCGTTTGATAATTTAAAATCCTTTGCTTTAAGTAATTCAATATACTTTTCAATAATTTTTATCACTGTTTTTGAAATATCTATATTATTGACATAAAGATAATCAACATGAATTAAATATTTGCTTCCATTGATAATTAGTAATTCTTTATTACTATCCTTTGCTACCTTATTAAGAAATTCAGTATTAAGTCTATTATTTAAAGCATGATTTTGCAATTTATTTCCACCGTATTGATTTTTGCAAAAAGTCCATAAAGTGTTATATTCGAATCCATCAAATTTTTGATATTTAGGCTTATTATTGTAAAATCCCATTTCATTATAATAATAAAGTGCAGAATAAATTGCATAAATATTACCTAAACTTCTTCTAGTTTTTGAATCGCCATCTATTGCACCTGTTTTTTTATCTAAATATTTGATTAATGGAGAATTATTAAATATTTCATTGTAATCATTTCCATAATCTTCCTCCAAAATATCTTTTATAAAACTTCTCATAATTAATCCCCTCCTAAACTAAATTGTATTTGATTATAATTAATCTCTTTAGTTTTAGAACTATTTTTACTTCTATTATTAGTTTTACGCGATTTATCTTTTTCTAATAATTGACCATTATATTCTTTTGAAATTCCAGTACGCCTAATACCAATTTTATAATAATCATTATTTAATTCAATTCCTATTGCTTTTCTGCCAAGTTTAATTGCTACACTTGATGTTGTAAATGTACCACTAAATGGGTCCAAAACTATATCTCCTTTATTGCTAGAAGCCAATATTATTCTCTCGAGTAGAGATTCAGGTTTTTGAGTAGGATGATTCTCATATTCTTCCATTTTAAATCTAACTCTGTTAAAATTCCATACATTTCCTGGCACTTTTTGAGTATTATATGGAGTTGGTACTTTTTTTCTGTAATCAATTAATTTTCTTTGAGCACCTGTTTTAGCCTCAACTAAAATATCTTCATAATTAAATGTGTATTTTGAATTTTTGTTTTTTGTACACATAAGTATTGGTTCATATAATGAACCATAAATTTTTTTTGATTGAACACCACTAGAATCATAACTCCAAATAATTCTAGATAATACATTATATTTTTCAGAAACATACACATCCAAATATGGCATAAATTGAGTGGCTGTCATAAAATAAAATGTGCCGTCTTTTTTTAAAACTCTAAAGCATTCATCAATCCATAATTTACACCAACTAATGTATTCATCTGTTGAATTCCATTTGTCTTTGTTGTTTCCAAAATCCTTTCCAATATTATAAGGAGGATCAGCAAATATTAAATCAATAGAATTATCTGCAATTTTACTTAAATTTTCTAAGCAATTACCTAAGATAACAATTGAATTCTCATTACTTAAGCATTCATCAAAATTTATTTTTTTTATTTCATCAAAATTCATGTTTTATCAAACCTCCCTGTAAAAAATAATATCACTTTTTCAAAAGAATAATATTTTCTATATCTCCAATAGTTTTTCTATCTGTATAATAGAAACCATTTTCAATTTTATTATTCACTATATTTAATGTACAAGTTCCAAAGTGAATTTCACTATGTTTTCTCTCTTTAGAGTTGGGAACATTTTCGTATGTATAAATTAGTTGCCAACTATCTTGCTTTTTCCTTAAACTAGAAGTAATAGACTCACTTTGACTTTCTTTTGTCTTTATATATATCCTAGTACTTAGCAAATCCTGTTTAATTTCAAATTTCATTTTCCTTTTCTTTTTATCATAAGTAGAAATAAATTGAGCCTCATACTCTCCAAATAGTTTTGGTGTTTTCTCAAACGGATTATATTTCCACAAAAATTGTGAATAAATTAATGAAATAAATATAGTTATAGTTATGCTATAATCAAGTTTATCCCAAAATCCTGTTTCTTTGCATACGAAGCTTACAATAAAGTATACTATTATAGCAATACCTATAAAATATTTTGCATATTCTTTTAGTGTTTCTCTCATAAGCACACCACCTATACTTCATACTTAAAAAAAAGTTTTAAATCATCAATAAATTTTTCTAAATAATACTTTGATGTATAATCGCCACATAATTTTTTTGTACCATTTGATTCATAATAACTATCTAGCATAAATTTATGTGAGGCTAAATATTCAATAATTTCTTCTACACCATAGCCAAGTGTTGAATATTTGGTAAAGCAATCATTACTTATATTCCATAATAATGATTCCACTTGAAATGAACCAACATTTTCAGCTGAAGAAAATTTTAAATTTTCCATATCCATTTTTATATTCTTAAATATTCTAACATATTTTTTATATTTATAATTTGTTAACTTATTTTTTTGATTTTCATTGCTTATTTGTTTTAATGGATAATTTGTGATTTTTACACCATCATCAGTAATAAATTGAATGCCATCTTCAATATTTCGTGTTAATGAAAAAGCAGGAACAACATCTATGCTTTTTCGATATGTATTTCCATTAACTTTTATAGATTTATTCTTTCTTTTTACTTCGTAGCCAAACTTTTTGTACAATGCTGCATATACTTCATCTTTATATTTATTAAAAGACATCTCAAGAGATATGGGAATTATTGGAGTATATATAACAGATACATCAACATCACTATATCTTTTAATATTAGTATTATTAGCATACGATCCTTGAACAAGTACTGTTACTGTACTATAATTAGAACTTTTCAACTCATAATAGTAAGCATAACCCTCATTAGTATAATTATTTATAGATCTATTTATAGAGTATCCATAACTAACTAAGGCATCTTTTACCATATCAATAGCATTCTTGCATTGTTCTTTCTCTGTGTTACTAATTGGTTCTGCGTATTCTTCTAATTTATTTTTATTATATTTCATGTTAAAAGCCTCCTTACAACAATTAAAGAAATCATGTTAAAACTCCTTTAAATTATAGCATATTTATTATTTTTTTTATATACTATTGCTTGAAAAAAAGAAAATATTTGATATAATTAATTTAGTTGATTTAATCAATCTTGGGAGTATAATTTTTCGAATATAAGAAAAGTTAAGGCTCCATTTGAAATCAACTTACGGACTTAAAAGTTCGTAAGTTTTAATTTTATATAAAACTTTAAAAGTTCTCTTTCTAGAAAGGAGGACTTTTTTCATGC
>CAVGVM010000161.1:0-8601 GCA_963632645.1 Lachnospiraceae bacterium
ATACTTTGCCCAGGAAATATACCAGTATGCTTAAAGCCCATTAACTTAACATTAAAAACTAAATCTTTATAATTAACAGTCCACCTATCAGGTAAAGATCTTCTCTTTTCCCAAAAACCTCCACCTTTATTACTACGATGATAATGAGCATGAACACAAGAAGTATCAATCTTATCACTCCAAATAATTTCAGGATCAGGTCTTAAAAGATAATAATCTCCCCATCTTTCAAGCTTTTCTCCTTCACTCATTCCTATAATCTCATAATCAGAAAAATCTTTAACTAACAACATATAAATCACCACAATTATTGTATCAAAAAAAGCAGCAAAAAAAAAGAGTACTAAGATAAAATATTATCTATATACTCAATAAAATACAAAGGAATATTTATAACTTTACCATCTCTTTTTAAATTATTTAACGAAAATACAAAAGATATTTCATTATTATTAATTTCATTAAATTTAGTTAAACTATTATGATTAATATTTAATGAAGATTTAACTTCTATAGGAATAATCATATTCTTATTTTGAATAACAAAATCTATTTCATTTCTATTAAATGTATAATAATTAGGAACTTCATCATATAAAGAAACTAAACTACTTATAACATAATTTTCTGTAAAAGAACCTTTAAATTCTTCGAATAATTTATTACCTTCTAAAATAACTTTGCTATCTAAATTAGCCATTCTTCTAAGTAATCCAACATCATTTAGATAAATCTTAAAGCAAGATAAATCATTATAAGCTTTTAGAGGAAAATCACATTTACTAACGTTATAACATCTAATAATTAATTTAGCATCATTAAGCCAGTTTAATGCCCCTTCATATTCACGAGCTCTAGCGCCTTCTTTTATAACTTGATAAACAAATTTTTTATTTTCTCTAGCAAGTTGTGATGGAATACCATTCCAAATTAAAGATATTTTATTTGCTTCATTATTATCAGTATGCTTAGAAAAATCACTTTCATAAGACATTAAAATATTTTTTTGAATATAATTAACTTTTTCTATATCTTTGTATGAAATCCAACTATAAACAGCCTCAGGCATACCTCCGACAATATAATAAACTTTCAATTTTTCAATTAATTGATCTTCAAATAACTTAGGTATAGCAGAAATTTCTTTAACACTTTTCATATAATCCACTAAATTAGAACAATCATCTGCAATTAAAAATTCACTAAAAGTCATAGGATACATATTAAGAAAGTCAACTTTACCAACTGGAAAGGATGTACGGGAAAGTCTGATACCAAGAAGAGAACCAGCACACGTAATATGATACTCCGGAGTTTCTTCATAAAAATATTTCAAAGAATTAAGAGCATTATTACATTCTTGTATTTCATCAAAAATAATTAATGTGCTAGAAGGCGAAATTTTCTTTCCGCTAGCAAGAGCAAGTTGTTCTAATATACGCTTAGGATCTTTAGTATTATTAAATAAATCAGAAAGTCCTTCATCATGATCAAAATTAAAATATACTACATTATCATAGTTTTCTTTACCAAATTCCTTTAAAATATAAGTTTTTCCAACTTGTCTAGCACCCTTCAAAATAAGAGGCTTTCTACTACCACTATTTTTCCATTCAATAAGTTTATCCATAATAAATCTCTTCATAAACATCACCTACTACTAGTATATCACACTTTTACAAGGAAAATAGCAGAAATTATCACACTTTTGTACAAAAAATCAAAGAAAAAATCACACTTTTGCAAAAATTACTACTTAATAGCGCATATTGACATATTAATTAATTGCTATATACTATTATTTAAGGCTTTACTATAATTTTTTGGAGGAATAATACTATGAAATATATAATAAAAAGAAATATTAATTTATTTGGATATAATAATATTATAAAATTTGTATATGACGTTAATATAAATAAAGAAACAAAAGGATTTAACAACTTTGATATTGGAAATGAAGAAAATAATATAGATATTTTATTAAACAAATTAAATGATGAGGTAATTTCAAAATTAAATAAAATAAGTCCTATATACATATCATTATCTGAATATTTCTTTAATAATCTTTCTAAACTTTGTGAGATAGAATATGAAACAATTAATACAATATCTAAAATAACTAGACAAGATTTAATTAATAATTAGTAATCTATATTATACTTTTAATTTCATTAAAAGACATCATTTTGATGTCTTTTTCATTATAACAAAATCACATTCTAACAGGATTAAAATCTATATCAACTCTAACCTTCTTATCATTAAAGAATCTTTCTTCAAGCATTACTAAATACTTTTTGATATTATTTATATCTTTATATTTAATAATAATTTGAAATCTATACTCATTATTAAGTCTAAAAATATTAGCAGTCGAAGGTCCTAGTACAATCTCACTAGAATTTTTCTCTTTTAAATACTTACCTATCTTATAACTCATACTACTAGCAAAGTCATAATCTTTAGAACTTATTTTAAGTAAACAAATATAACAATAAGGAGGATAATTAAGTTTTTTTCTAATCTTTAATTCTTCATTATAAAAAGAAATATAATCATTACTAGCACTACATCTAATAGCATAATGATCAGGATTAAAAGTTTGAATAAGAACTTTTCCTTTCTTTAAACCACGACCACTACGACCTGAAACTTGATTTAAAAGAGAAAAAGTAACTTCACTACTTCTAAAATCTGGAAAATTAAGACTAATATCAGCACTTATAACTCCTACTAAAGTAACATTAGGAAAATCAAGACCTTTAGCAATCATCTGAGTACCAAGTAAAATATTATACTTACCAGAACTAAAATCATTAATAATCATATCAAGAGAACCTTTTCTAGAAGTAGTATCAACATCCATTCTAATAATCTTAGCATCATCAATCAAAGAAGAAAGTTCTTCCTCTACTTTTTCTGTTCCTATTCCATAATCTACAAGTTTTTCACCACAACTTTCACAAACTAAAGATTTCTTCTTAGCATAACCACAATAATGACATCTAAGCATATTAGAACTCTTATGATAAGTAAGAGAAATATCACAATTTGGACACTTTTCAGTGCAACCACAACCCTTACAAGTAACAATATTAGAATAACCCCTTTTATTTAAAAATAAAATAACTTGTTCTTTATTACTAATAACTCTTTTAATTTCAGAAATCAAAGTATCAGAAAAATAACCATTGCTTTTCTTAAACTCTTTATTCATATCAATAATAGAAATATCTGGATCCATACCATTATATCTATTAGGTAAAGAAACAAGCTTATATTCACCACGTAAAGCCCTAGTATAACTCTCAATAGTAGGAGTAGCACTTCCAAGTACCAAAGGACATTTATGATATTTACTTCTAAACCTAGCAATATCTATAGCATTATAACGAGGTATATTCTCTTGTTTATAAGTACTAGTGTGTTCCTCATCTACAATAATAATACCAATATTCTTAAGCGGTGCAAAAACAGCACTTCTAGCCCCTATAACTATATCAACCTTACCTTCATTAATCTTACGCCATTCATCATATTTTTCACTATCAGAAAGCTTACTATGAAGAACCGCAATTCTAGAAAAATAAGAAGTAAATCTATTAATAATCTGAGGAGTTAAAGATATTTCAGGAACCAAAAACAAAGCAGTACGACCACTACTAATAACAGATTCAATAAGTTTCATATAAACATTAGTCTTACCACTACCTGTAACACCATATAATAAAAAAGTAGAACTACTACAAAAACAAGAACTAATAGAATCAAATACCTTCACTTGATCTTCATTCAAAGCAAAAGTACCCTTACCGGTAGCACATAAATTATATCTATAAACCTCCCTTTCTTCCAAAAGCAAAACACCTTTCTTAATTAAAGTCTTAACACTACTAGAAGATATTTCATTAACATATTTAATATCACAAGAACCATACTCTTTAACATAAAAAATAATCTCCTCTTGAGTCTTATTAAACTTATACAAAGATAAATCCACATCACTTAAAGAAACAAATTTATTATATTTAATATTAACACGAGAACCACTCTTAGCCTTTAAAGCTTTAGGAAGCATAACTTGATAAGCAGACATCAAACTACACAAAGTACTATTCTTAATAAAATTACCAATAGACATAAGCTCATCATTTAAAACAGGATAACTATCAATAGGTCTAATAATAGATTTTAAATCATCAAAAGAATCATCATAAGAAACAGACATAACAAAACCAAGTAAAACACGATTACCAAAAGGAACCTCTACCCTCATACCAACACAAATACAATCACGAAACTCATCAGGAACAATATAAGTAAAAGTTTTATCTAAAAAAACATGAGCAAGTTCCACCAAACAATTACAAGTCATATACATACTTCCCCTCATAAGAATTATACCAAAAAAAAAGAAAATAGAAAACCTATTCCCTTAACAAACGAAAGTAAGTCAAGTAGCATAATACTTAACTATATAAGTATCTCCTTTTCATATTGCATATAAAATTACTACAACTCTTATCAACCTTTACTAAATTTATTACTAGAAAGTCTTACATCTATTACAAGCTTAAACACACTATCATCCATACTTCATGTTTCATCATTTAAATTATATACGAAACTATAAATTTAATTCTTATCTTACTATTTTTGACTAGCACTTACTCATATTTTAAACTTATATTGCTTCCCCTCTAAACTAAACACATCAAGACTTTCATCAAGCCATACTTTTAATTTATATTTAGTACTTATTTCACTATTACTTTTACTATGTCTATGTACTTTGGTAACTAACTTATAATCACTTAAATCACTAACTTTCGTAGGTTTTAAAACTGTATTACCCTCAAAATCTTCAATATATACTTTAATATCACTATCACTTAAAGCAGTCTTATCAGAATCAACTGATAACTTCTCTAAATTAATATCATAACTAACATCTGTATCCATTGAAGCCTTAGATTTAACCTCAAAATCAAATACATTACCAGTATCACTTTGTTTAATACCATCCTCATCCTTCATAGGAACACCATTATCTATACTAATAACCTCATTATTACTTTCTAAAAACCTAAATGATAAATCTGGAGATGATAAAACATTCTCCTCAGTTCCACTATAACTATAATTCCATATAGCAAAAGATGCTCCCACTATTAAAAGAACTATAGCAAACAACATAATTAATATCTTAGACTTAGACTTTTTCTTTTTTTCCATAATCAAGCTCCTTACAGTATTCTATTCTCTATCATTTTCATAAAAAAAAGACAAGAATATTCTTATCTATTATCCAGATTTTTTCATTCTACTGAAAACTTTACTCATTTTTACAAAGTTTTTCACTACTTAATTTTAATAACTCTAAAAACTTGTCTTCTAATCCTATTTCTTTCCCTATACATAGCACAAGATTCTTTATCATTAATATCAAACTTTATTCCTCTATTATAATCTTTATCCCCAAAAGAACTACTACTGCAAATACTTTTCTTTAAATAATACATAGTCTTTCTATAATTTAATATATCATCCGGGGACATAATCTTTAAACTACTTATAACCTCATTTGCAGAAACTAAATATTTTTCATTATAACTAAGACTTTTAGCATTTAAAAAATCATCACTTGAAGCATAAATAATTTCTTCATTTGAAACAATATCAATAAGTTTATTATTTATTTCTTCTACATACACAGGAAAATCAGGAACACTTCCTGATTCATCTTTATTTAATACTACTCTATAATACTTATTTTTCATTAGTATTATCCTCAAGTACTGCTTTTATTCTTCTTACACCACTAGAAGATGATTCTTCTTTTTTTATTTTAAAATGTCCTAGTTCTTTAGTGCTATTAACATGAGGTCCACCACATACCTCTACTGAATAATCTCCAATAGAATATACTTTTACCTCATCACCATATCTATCAATAAACATAGCTTCTGCTACACTATTAATAGCATCTTCTTTACTCATAATTTTATAAGTAACAACTAAATCTTCTTTTATTTTATCATTAACTATATCTTCAACTTTCTTTAAATCTTCTTTAGATACCTTCTCAGGATGAGAAAAATCAAATCTAAGTCTTTCTTCCGTAATATTAGAACCCTTTTGATGAATATGATCTCCAAGTACATCCTTTAACGCTCTATTAAGTAAATGAGTTGCAGTATGATATTTAGTTTCCATCATACCATCTGATTTTAATCCACCTTTAAACTTAGCCTCTGCACCTTTTCTAGATTTTTCTTGATGAAGTTTAAATAATTCTTTAAATCCATCCATATCAGTACTCATTCCATGTTCTAAAGCAATTTCATTAGTAACCTCTGGTGGAAAACCATATGTATCATAAAGTTTAAATACCACTTCTTTAGAAATATTATCAGAAGCCTTACTAATCTCTTCATTAAGTTTTTTAAGTCCTTTAGTTAAAGTTCTTTCAAACTTAGAAGCCTCTTCTAAAACAACAGATAGAATACTTACACTATCAATAGATCCCATTTGATTTTCTAAATCTTTAAGAACAGCACTAGTAATATCTTCTACTAAAGTAAAACTAATATCAAGTTTACGCATATGTCTAAGCGCTCTTCTAATTAATCTTCTTAAAATATAACCTTGATCAACATTACTAGGTCTAACTTCATCACTAATTAATATACAAGAAGATCTAATATGATCTGCTACTATTCTCTTACTAGATAATATATCTTTATCACTAATCTCATTAATTTTACTCATAGTATTTAAGAATACGTCAGTATCATAAACACTATCTTTATTTTGAGATACAGTAACAATTCTCTCAAGTCCCATACCAGTATCAACATTTTTTTGTTTTAAAGGAACAAGACCAGAACTAGTTTTATTATACTCCATAAATACATTATTCCAAATCTCCATATATTTACCACAATCACAAGCCGGACTACAAGAATCACTACATTTATCACCATCAAAAATATAAAATATTTCTGTATCTGGTCCACATGGTCCTTCTTCTCCAGCACACCACCAATTATGTTCTTTTCCTAAATAAAATATATTTTCTTTTTTAATACCAAGTTCTTCCCACTTTTTAGCACTCACTTCATCACGAGGAACTTCATCATCACCACAAAATACTGTAACAGCAAGTTTATCAAGAGGAATCATCAAATGCTTAGTTAAAAACTCAAAACTGTATTCAATAGATTCATTTTTAAAATAATCTCCTAAACTCCAGTTACCAAGCATTTCAAAAAAAGTAAGATGAGACTTATCTCCAACATCATCTATATCAACAGTCCTAAGACATTTTTGTGAATCAACAAGTCTAGTACCACTAGGATGTTTATCACCAAGCAAATAAGGAACAAGAGGTTGCATACCTGCAATTGTAAATAAAACAGAACCATCACCATCTGGTACTAAAGAAGCACTCTTTATTTCAGTATGTCCCTTACTTTTAAAAAATTCTATATATTCTCTTTTAAGTTCATTAACCTTAAACTCTTTCATCCAAATCACCCATTTCTCTTAAAATATTCTTAGCACAAACACTAAGTTCCTCTAAAGAACCATTATTATCAACATAATAATCAAATCCCTTATAATCGTCCAAAATAGTCTCAGAAATATGATGTTTTTGAGCAGCATTTAACTCATCACTTTCTCTATTTATCTTTATTGAGGCAACATTAGAAAATGCTCCCCTAGTCTTTTCAATCTCTACTGGAAAACGAATATCAGAAACTATAAAAGTATCATAAAAATAAGAAAGAATCTTTATATCTTGAATAAGTCTATCAACATGAAAGTCAGGATCAATCTTTTCTCTAATAATCTCTGTTCCAAGTTTATTAAGTAAATCACGAGGCTTAGTTTCCTCGCTTCCATCCCATCCAAAGTACTTCATAGCATAATACTTTATATATTGTCCAACTTGAATACGACATACTTTTTTACCAGTACTTTCTAATTCATTCATAATAATCTCAGCCATAGTGTCTTTACCACTTCTAGCCTTACCACCAATTAATATAACTTCCATTACTCTTCACTCCTAAATTCACCATTTACTATTCTATCTTTAATCTTATACTTATTTTCAATATACATAATAATTACTTTCATACAAGCAATACAAGGAGTAGCAATAATCATACCAAGCATTCCAAATAAATAACCAAAAACAAGTAGACCAATCATAATAGTAACTGGATGAAGTTTCATAGTTTTACCCATAATAATAGGTTGTAAAATAATACCATCAATTTGTTGAGATATAAAACATATAACAATAGCAAGTATTCCCACTAAAGGAGAAACTGTAAAACCAACTATCGCTGCAATAGCACCCCCAACCCAAGGCCCAATATAAGGAATAATATTAGTAACTCCACAAATAAGACCAAATAACATTGGAGAAGGAAGTCCAACAATTGCAAATAAAATACTAGTTATTAAAAATACTATAAAAGATATTAAAAGTGTACCTTGTACAAAATCCTTACAAGTTTCATCTAAATCACGAACAAGTTTTCTAATAGTATTCTTATGTTTCTTAGGCATAATATTAAATAT
>CAVGVM010000162.1:0-17857 GCA_963632645.1 Lachnospiraceae bacterium
AAGTTCCCCTATTTTATTAATAAGTTCATCCTCAGAAATATCATCATATTTAATATGTTCAAACAAAATACCAACTTCTTCACAAAGTCTTCCCTTATTTCTAACATAAACACTACTAGCAGCATCATTACCAACCTGAATAACCACTAACTTTAACTTATCAGAAATACCCTTAACCTTCTCACAAAAAGAACTCTTAATCTCACTTTGCAATAACTTTCCATCAATAACCTTTCCCATAAAAACCTCCTAAATCACAAAAATATAATAAGTAAAACCCCAATCATAATACATAAAGCAATTAAACCAAGTAAACAAGAAAAAATCTTCTTAGACTTATCAACAACCGTATCATCAGAAACTTCCTCATCCTTAACTTTATCACCCAAAACAGACTTAGGAACTATCTTATCTAAAGACAAATCCTTCTTAAAATTAACATTATTAGACTTTTTCTCATCACCAAGTACAACCTTATCTTTTTTATCTTTATCATCTTTACTATTATCATTATCATCTTTATTCAAAACAGTATCATCACTTTTCTTACTATCTCTCTTCTCAAGACTACTAATAATATCCTTAAGTTCTCTAGTCTTCTTCTCTTGTTCTTCCTTATAAGCCTTCTCCTTTTCCAAAACAAGAATCTTATCCAAACTATCAATAATCTCAAGATACTTATTCTTAATATCATCAGGATACTTATTAATACCCTTTATACCCTCCAAACTCTTAATCATTAAATCAACACTCATCGAATCATTAATAACACTATCTATAATCTTATAAGTAGACTTCTCAGGATTAAAATTAACCTGTATCGCTTTTAACTCATTCTTTATTTCATCTAAGTTTTTCATAAAAAACACCTCCCATAAATTATATCATCTAAACACAAAAATTAAAAGAATAACAAACACTAATAACAAAACACCAACCATAATAACAATAAACAAAACGCCATTAGAATTACCCATATTATTAGGCATCTCAAGTTTTCTAACCTTAACATTCTTATTCTTTCTAACCTCGCTCCTAGAATCAACATAATAATTAAGTTCATCAGAAGTCTCCATAACCTCTTTAGTATCACCACTAACACTCATAGTCTCACCAATATTATTCTCAGAATCAAGTTCACCATTATCAAGATTAGACTTAACTTCACCATCAATAACATGTTCAGAAATTAACATAGGTCTAACAAAAGCATTAAAATATTCCATATCACTAAACACACACTTATAAGCAGGTTCCTTCTCATTAATAACATTACCCTTATAACCTACAACCAAAGTAACAGCACTACTATTAGAATAATCAATATCTATATTAAGCCTAGAACCCTCTCTCTGTTCCTCACGAAAATGTTCAATAATAGAAAAAACAAAATTCTCATCAGGATTATTAACAATCTTAAAATTATTAATAGCCTGCCTCTCAATAGAATTAATCTGTCCCTTATCATTAGAATTATTAACATTAGCCATACGATTTATCTCATCACTATAACCCTCTCCAAGCCTCTTTTCCTTTTTAATACCCTCATCCAAAGAAATATCAACAAATTCAAGTTGCTTATCCAAACGTTCCAAATACTCCTTCTTTTGCATATAACTCATATTAAGATAATCCTCATTAGTTAAAGAACTATCATCATAAACCATACCCCTCTTAGCATACTCATTCCTAATCTCTCTATATTTATCATCACGTTTAGACAAAGTATCAGAAATCTCCTTATCAATTCTAATTATCTCCTTAAGCATCCTATCAACCTCAAAAAAGAAATTCCTAAAATTCTCAGGAAAATCCTTAGTCTCCCCAAGTTTATTAAGATTCAAAAGCATCTCCTCAGCAGTCGAAGAAGAAGCACAACTCTTTAAAACAGAATAAGAACTCCTCGCAGGATCAAAATATTGAGACACTATCAAAAGATTTCTTCTAATTCTCTCCAAATAAACATTATTCATATAATCACCTATCCTAAAATAATTATAACACACAAAAAACAAATACAAAGAAAAGAAAACAAAAAAAAGATAGAAAACTCTATCTACATTACAGTCGCACCATCTACTCTTAAAATAACTCCCGTAGTAAACGAAGCCTCATCACTACCAAGATAAACATAAGCCCCTGCAAGTTCCTCAGGTTCAGCAATCTTATTAAGAGCACAAGTCTTACATAACATTTCCCTCATTTCTGGAGTAGTAGCACTCTTAACCATATTAGTCATAACAGCACCAGGAGCAACAGCATTAACTCTAATATTAAACGCTCCAAGTTCCTTAGCACAAGACTTAGTAATACCATTAACAGCATACTTAGAAGCAGAATAAGCAGTTTGCATTCTAGAACCATCATTAGCAACCATAGAACTAGTATTAATAATAGAACCACTTCCTTGCTCCTTCATAACAGGTATAACCTCTCTAATAAATCTAAATACTCCAAAAGTATTAACATCAAACATATTAATAAAATCCTCATCACTAACATTTTCTGTAAGACCAGAATTAGTAATACCAGCATTATTAACAAGAATATCAATTCTTCCAAACTTATCAAGAGTCTCACTTACAACCCTCTTAACATCCTCTGTTTTCTTTACATCACAAACAGTTCCTAAAACATTCAAAGAATCAAGTTCCTTTACACTAGATAAAACCTCATCCTTATCAAAAGATGCTATAACAACCTTAGCACCTTCCTTCAAATATGCCTTAGCAACCGCAAATCCAATACCACTAGAACCCCCAGTAATTATTGCAACTTTATCTTTTAATCTCATATTATCCCTCCTAAAATAATTATACCACAACTATCATAAATCATAATAAAATTCATCAAAAAAATTCATATTCTCCGAAGCCAAATCCAAAAAACAATTATCATACTTAGCATTAAGCTTATGAAACTTAGACACAAACTCAGCATAAGGAATAGTAAATAAATCTAAATAATCCATAAGTAAATCATCTATACAATCACAACAATAATCTCTTAAAAAACCAATAATCTTAAGCATATTACTATCATCCAAATTATCTAAAACAGAACCAGAATACTTATCCAAAGAAACATTCATCTACGAACACCCCTCTTATATAAATCATTAACATCAATACCATATTTTCTTCTCATAACAGCATTAGAAGCATTAAGCATAGGATTAAGCTTTTTCTTATTATCATCACCAACCAAGAATGGAATATCATTATCTTCCATATACATAACTCCTTTGCCTAGAAACACCTCTCCTAAAAGAATTTATTGTAATATAATCCTCTATTCCATATTCCTTAAAAAGCCCATAAACAGGATCAACATTCTTAAGAAAAATACTAAAAATACTAGGCTTTAACAAATTAGGATTACCCGTAATAATCTTATTTTCAAAAAATTTCTTTATATTACTAACACTACTTTGCCATATATTTGATGTAAGCAAATAACTATACTTAGGATTATCCCAGTAAGGTAATTCCAAAAGACCCTTTACTACGATAATATAAAAGACCACCTTTTAAATACTCTCTACCAACTAAAAGACTATCAATTTCCTCTCTCTTATTCAAAACAATCACCTACCTAAAAATAATTATATAACATCTAATTTCTTCAAAATATACTCAATATCACTATCTTTCTCATCAAGTAAATCAACCCTAAAATTAGAAACCCCAAACTCCTTCAAAACAGAAATATCATCAAGCAAATCAACACATTTATAATCAAAAATCCTCATAAAATGATTCTCATCTCCAAGCAACCTAAACCTATGATTATTCCTATCATCCAAATAAAACTTATTATTAAAACAAGCATTACAACAACTACTCTTACTAACAAAACACTTAACAGGACAATATTTCATAATCATAAGTTCTAACTTTCCATATACAAGCACCTCAACATTAGGAATACCCCCATATCTTCTCTTATAACCATTAATCAAATCCTTAATATCATAAACACTAAGTTCCGGAGATAAACCAACCTTATACACAGACTTAAGAAAAGCATTAACACAAACACTATTAAAAGCATTCATATAAATATCACTTATACAAGAATAGTTTCCAATAAAACCACTATTATTTCCAATAACCATTTTCCCAAAAGAAGCATTACTATTTATCCTAGAACCACGATAATACACCCTATCATAAGACTTATACTTATCATAAAGATCAAAAGATTCCACATAAATAAACACATCATAATTAAGAAGCATCTTAAGTTGAGACTCATTTCTAACCAAAAAACTAATCTCATTAGTTACCTTACTACAATTAAAGTTATACTTAATATCACAAATATTAAAAGAATCATCTACACTTTCTCTCCTAGAAATAAGATCAGAAACAAGTTCCCTTCTCAAAATATTAACATTCTTAATTGGAATAAAAATACCCTCATCCATAGAAAAACTAACATCATCAAGACAAAAAGGACTAGAACCAAGTTTAGAAAGCTTAGACCTTATATCATCAGAACTAGTAGAATTCTTAATAGCAAGACTAACAATCCCTAAAGACTTAGTAATCTTTATATCATCACAAATTATTGATATAACAAGTTCCTCTCCCACATGAGCAATAACCTCAAAACTAACAGGAATCTTTCTATCACAAAAACTCTCAATCTCCTTCTCCAAAGAAACATCCAAAGTCTTATTAACAAAACAATTAGACTTTAAATTAACCTTATTATCAAGAAATATAATGTCTCCCTTACTAGCACCATTAATAAGAAGACCCTTTTCATTATAAATATAATTACAAATCATCCCCTCACCATTAGAAAAACGAATACCATCTCCTTGACTAATATCATCTAAAAGCTTAATCTTTATTCTCTTATCACAAGATAAAACCTTTCCCATAACATAACCCTGATGATTACAAGTCTTAGGATTAACAACATCATAAGAATCACTTAAAAATCCCCCTGTAAACTCCCTATTATATAACTTCATAAGATTCATATACTCATCATCACTAACAGAAAGATCTTCACCCAAATAATACTTATCAATTAACTTTCTATAAAACTTAGTAACATAACCAACATAATACTTAGATTTCATTCTACCCTCAATCTTCAAAGAATTAATACCAAGTCTTATAAGTTCAGAAATATTATCACCAACACAAAGTTCCTTCATACTAAGTAAATAATCAAAAGGTAAAGAAATCTTATCATCACCATTATACAAATCATAACAAAATCTACAAGGTCCCGCACAAGCACCCTTATTACCACTTCTACCAAAAAGCCTCGAAGACATCAAACAACAACCAGAATAACAAACACATAAAGCTCCATGAATAAATACCTCAAGTTCAATATCTGTATCTATCTCTTTAATGTCTGAAACACTCATTTCACGTGCTAAAACTGATCTAGTACAACCAATACTCTTTAAATACTTCAAAGAATCATTATTAGAATTATGAACCTGAGTAGAAGCATGAATCTCAAAAGAAGGAAACCTCTCATGAACAAGCATCATAAGACCAATATCCTGCATAATCAAAGCATCAACACCTATCTTATAAAGCCTCTCAATATAAGAAATACACTCATCAAGAAAATCATCATTAATTAAAGTATTAACAGTTACATAAAGCTTCACACCATACAAATGACAAAACTTAGCAGCCTCATTAATCTCCTCCAAAGTAAAATTAGTAGCATACGCCCTAGCACCATATTCCTTTCCAGAAATATAAACAGAATCCGCTCCGCACAAAACAGCCATCCTAAGACATTCCATATCTCCAGCCGGAGACAAAAGTTCAATCTTCTTCATAAAACACCACCAAATCTAAATACTTAATAACCTCTTAACCTCATTATATAAAATATTATTAGCATCTTCAAGAGTCAAAGACCCAACCTTAAAAGGTTTACCATATCTAATAGTTACCCCCTTCCTAAAACCAAACTCCCCAGTAATAGCAAAAGGAACAATATAACTATCAGTTTTCTTAGCCATACTAACTGCCCCATACTTAAAAGGAAGAAGCAACTTAGAAGTCCTATTACGAGTTCCCTCAGGAAAAATACCAATACAACCACTATCACGCAAAACAGAAAGAGCAAGTTCTACACATTTCTTATCCTTCTTAGACCTATCAACAGGAATACAACCAGTCCCCTTAAAAAACCAAGAAACCTTCTTGTCTAAAAAATACTCATTCTTAGCCATATAATGAATACCCCTTCTAGTAGCAATAATAGTAAGAAACTGATCCAAAAAATGCTTATGATTTCCAGCCACTATCATCGGTCCATCAACATCAAGATATTCTTTATTTATAATATTAGGTTTATAATAAAATTTAAAAAATGGAGTAAGTAAAAATCTCCCAAAATAATACAAAAAAGGAAGTTTCTTATTCATCATCATCACCACCATTATCATTCTTAAGTACATTAAAATCAACCTTACCAAGTTTAGTCTTAGGAAGTCTTTTTCTAAACACAAAATACTTAGGAATCATATATCTAGCAAGCTTTTCCTCACATAACTTCTTAATCTCACCACGAACAAATAAAGAAACATACCCTTCCTTTAATACAATAAAAGCCTTAGCAACCTCTTTCTTATAAGGATGAGGAACCCCTACAACAGTACATTGCAAAACAGCAGGATGACTCTCAATAATCTCCTCAATATGAGAAGGATAAACATTATAACCACTAGTAATTATCATTCTCTTCTCACGTAAAGCATAAAAAACAAAACCATCCGAATCCATATATCCCAAATCACCAGTATGAAGCCAAACATGACCATCTTTATGTACTTGCAAAGCCGCATTAGTCTCACTCTCATTATTCAAATAACCCATCATCAAAGCCTTAGAATGAATAACAATCTCTCCAACCGAACCATAAGGCAAAGTCTTCCTATTAGAATCAATTATCTTAACATAATTACCAGGCAAAGGAATACCAACCGAACCACTCTTATTAACCTCATCATGAGCAAGACAAACCGCAGCCAAAGCCTCACTCATACCATAACCCTGAGTTACCCTAGCACTAGAATTATGAGAAGAAAGATAAGAATTTATTCTCTCCTCAAGATTAGTAAGCAAAACATCTCCACCACTTACAACATACTTCAAAAAAGACAAATCAAGATTCTTAACATTAGAGCAAGACATAAGAGCCTCAAATAAAGTAGGAACCCCAAGCACACAAGTAGGTTTCTTCTTAGAAAACAAAACATCAAACTTCTTAGAATCAAACTTAGGAATCAAAATAGTATAACACCCCAAACAAAGAGGAGTATGCATACAAACACTAAGACCAAAACCATGAAAATTAGGCATAATAGCAAGACAACAATCCCCAACCTCAAGTCTTTTAAGAGCAATCTTCTCCTGCATACTACCCAAAATAAAAGCCCTATTTTGCAAAACAACATTCTTAGGTTTACCACTAGTACCACCACTATGTAAAATAACCGCAGGACTATTCTTACCTAAAGAATAAGAAAAATTATATTTCCTAAACGAAAATAACAAAAACCACTTAAACTTCACATAAATACCAGATACAAAATGTTTAGTCTTAAAAAAATTACTAATATTATAAGCAAATCTCATATAAAAAGGCATAAATAAAGAAACAGAAACAAGAACAACCTTTCTAACCAAAGTTTCACTAATAAAAGACGAAACCTTATCATACAAACCATCATATAAAACCAAATAATTACTACCAGTACTAACTATACTCTCCTTAATTTCACCAGTACTAGACAAAGGATGAAGCATATTAGCAACCGCCCCAATCTTATTAAGAGCATACAAAGAAATCAAAGCCTCAGGAACATTAGGAAGACAAATAGTAACAACATCACCTTTCCTAACACCCATCTTATAAAAAGCATTACTAGCCCTATCAATTAACTTAATAAACTTCTTATACTTAATCTTCCTTCCCATATACTCAACAGCAACCAAATCACCATACTTAATACTGCTATCCCTAACCTGATTATACATAGTAGTATTAGGAATCTTTATCTTCATATCAGAACGCTTATAATACTTAGCCCAAGGACTAGGAATCCTCTTCTTTACCCTAAACACATCAAAAATAGACATCATTCCACCTCCAAATTAGAAACAACCAAATCCCTAAGTTTATTATTCATAAAAACCAAATCATCACTAACACTAATACCCTCTAAAAAAGTAATCTTTAAACTCCTAGAAAAAAGTCTATATCTACCAGAAATAACAAAAGGCACAATATTAGAACCAGAATCACTAGCCATCTTAACAGCACCATATTTAAAAGGCAAAACACCATTTCTTCCAATAGTACCCTCAGGAAACACACAAACAACCTCATCACGACTCAAATACTCATTAGCAAGAACCAAAGAACTAGGACACTTACGACTCCTATCAACAGGAATAAGTCCAAGCCTAGAAAAAATAAAACCAAAAGGTCCAGAAAAAAGCTCCTTCTTAGCCAAAAAATGAACATTCCTCCTAGTAGAACAAATAACAAGCAAACAATCAAAAACACTAGTATGATTACCAGCTAAAACAATCCTACCAGACTTAGGAATATTTTCTTTACCAACAACCCTTGGAGTAAACAAAAACATAAATAACACCTTTATAATTGGCCTAACTATTCTATATAACATATAACCCACTTTCCACAAACCTTAAAACCATTATAACACAAAAAAACATATAGCAAACACTATATATTTTTAAAGTATAGACAAACCCATAAATTACCATATTACTTTGCTTATTATTCATTTTCAACAAAAGAATCTTTATAAAACTACCCATTCTCCATTTCTTTTTCCATTTTTCCTAGCAATAAGACCTTTCTCTTGCATTTAATTCATTCTTATTTTAATAGTTCTTAATGACCTATTAATCATATTAGCAATCTCTTCTTGCTTTATTAATGAATTATTCCTAATAATATTTATAATTGCTTGTTCTTCCAAAGTGCAAATTTTGCACTTTAAAACCATATAATTGCACTTTGAAAAAAAATAAAAGAGCATTGACTTAGTCAAGCTCCCTAAAACATATAACAAACACTATATGTTTAAAAACTATTCATCCACTCTTTCATTATCAAGCTCATAACTAGAACAAATAGTTTCCTTTTCATCCTTAGCAACACCACTTTGATTCTTAATCTCAACTTCTCTTAAACTACAATGATCTTCATCACAATTGCAATGTTTGCAAGAATGTACATCACACTTAATATTTTGTTTTTCCTTTCCCAATTTAATCACCCAATAATATTATTAACCAATCAAATACTTTTATACTTATTTTTTATAAATTTAGAAAAACTAACAATCAAACTAGTCGGACTAGTACCACTACGATACTTAGTAACACTCTTACCACCATTAATCAAAGGCTTAATAGAAATATTCTTTTTCTTAAGAAGAACCCCAAAAAAAGGAATATAATCACCAATAGTAATAAAATCATAATCATTTAAATTACTATATTTTTTATCTAAATCTATATCAATATGCTTATACCTAGCATTAAACATAACCTCATCCCTAGTAGAAAACAAATAAACATCATCTCTAGAAACAGAAACACCCATCAAATCACAAATAGACAAAACATCATCAACATCAGAATAAACATTTCCAGAACAATTAAACAAAATAGTAGAAAAACTCTCACTATTACCACTAGTATAAATAACATCATAATCATCAAGACCCAAAACATCAAGTATTTGCCTGCTTGCAGCCTCCTCTATTCTCTTAGAATTAAGTCCAAGTTCATGTAAAGAATTACTATTCCCAATAAACTCCAAACTAACCCTATCATAAGAATCCAAAACATCTCTCATAAAATCACCTTTTTCTAACTAAACTCTTATCACACATAACATCAACAGGACTAACTCTACCAGACTTATCATATACTTTATAGGGAGACAAAACATACTTACCAATAGGTTTATTCTTAGTATCAACATTTATATCAATAACAGTATAAATATTACCACTATCAAAATCAAGTAAATAATTGTCATTTAAAACACCAACAACCTCACCTAAATAAATAACACAAAATCTCCCATTCTCAAAACAAGTCTCACACAAAGAAGCCCCATATATATCCTTTTTATTAAACTTCATATTCAAAATATCTTCTGAAACCAAAATACTTCCCTCCAATAAATAATATTATAACAACAAAAAAAAGATAAGTAAATGATTGAAAAAAAGAAAAAAATGTAATAAAATGTAAGAGGTGATACAAATGAAAAGAATAAAAATGTTGTTAATACTAATAATCCCTATATTTCTAACAGGATGTTCAGAAACACTAAAATGTACAATAGAAACAAATAACTATACATCAAAAATAAAAATAAAATTCGAAAAAGATAAACCAACTACATATAAATATAAAGACGAAATGAGTTTCTCACCAAGTTCCACAGATGCAGAAATATATTATCATTCAAAATACGATCAATATAGTCTTTTAATATCAGATAAATACGCTAATCTAAGAGATAAAGCAGATGGCGTATACCTAAAAATAAACTATGATTTCACAAAAGATAATTCCGAAGGAGAAAACTCCTTACTAATAACAAGAAACGATACAAAAAAAACAGCCTTACAAAAAATACAAAGCTCAGGTTACACTTGTAAATAACCTAAGCTTTTTTATTTATAATTACTAATCAAATTAGCAATCTCTTGATCCTCGTCTGACTTCTTAACATCAATCTTTTGATCAAACCATTCCGGAACAACCTCACTCTTATTACTCTTCTTAACAGTTCCCTTTCTAGAAGACTTCTTATGTTCCTTAATACAAGCATTCATAGCCTCAGGAACAGTCTCAATACCAAGCCTCTTCCAATGACTAGCAATAGTCTCAATATAAGTCTTATTAAGCTTCTTATTATTAACACGAAGAACATAATCAAGAAGAACATTAACAACACCAGGACTAAGTTTCAAATCAAGAAGTAAATTCTCAACAATCTGTAAATCCCTAGTAATAACCTTACCATTCTTATACTTACTCTTTAAAAACTGATAAGGATTAGTATTCTCAAAAGTATATATCATCTTACCACGTTTAGTATTATCTCCACTCGGAGTCTTTAAATATTCAGGCTGAGAATAATGAACAATAGTAGGAAGATTACCACTATTCTCAAACTGATAAAAATTCCTAGCACCCTTTCTAAGTAAATCCCTATCAATAAGACCCTTCTCATTTATACAAGTCCTAATAAGCCCTTGCATAGTACTAATATCAATATTATATAAAAAAGACAAATTATTAATCAAATTACGAACATCCTTACTAAAAGCCCTTTCACTTATAATCTTACTATCAAGACCAGAAATCAAAAGTTCAAAATCAACAACATCCTTAAAAACAATTTCCCCCTTCTTCCTAGAAACAATCTCATCATTATTAAAAAAAGAATTAACCGGAACACTAGTATAAACCTCATCAAACCTAAGAGAAATATCCTCATAATTCTTAAGAACAACCCTAGGAAGCTTATACCTACTAACAAGCTTATTATACTCAATCTTACCAACATTATTATATAAAACCATATTCAAAATAGGATGATTAAAAAACTCATTAGCACTAAGAGTACCATAAATCAAATAAACATAATTACTAACAGAATCCTTCTTAAAATAAGTCTTCAAAAGCCCAATTCCCTCAAGCTTCTCACGAGCCATAACAATATCCTTAAGAGACATTTGCATAACACTAAGTAAATGATGATGAGTAAACTCTCCACTAACAAAAGAACTCTTCTCCAAATCATTAAACAAAGTAAGATACAAAGAAACAGCCTTATTTCCAATAATAGGTTGATATAAATCAATAAGAATTTGCTTATCAATCTCCGTAATAATTGTCTTATTAACAACAATATAACTATCAGCAGGTAAAACCATATAAATCACCAAAATTATTATACTATAAAAAGAAAAAAAGAAAAAGAAAAAACATCCAAAATAGGATGCTAATTACTTATTATATCTATAATACAAAGTAGACATATAAGTCATATCAATCTTTTCTGTACTGCCATCAGAATAACTTATAGTAACAGTATTAGAATTATCATTATATTCATAAGAACTAATTTTCTTTCCACTATAAAGTTTAGAAGCAACAATCTTAGAAGAATCTTTTTCAATCAAATATATATTATTACTATCATCAATAATATAATACGAAGTCTTAACAATATCACCAGTAGAACCAATTACAGTATTAACAAAACCATCCTTAACATTTAAAGAATCTCCAGATATTTTAATCTCATTAGTACCATCAAATAACTTTTTATCATAAGAAACATAAAGAGCATCACAAGAATCCTCAACACATCTACTAGCAATCATATCAGGATTAGGAAAATCAACCTTAAAAGTAGAATCCATTTTACCAACAGGATTATTATCTAAATAACCATCAGTATACACACTAACAAGAGAATTATCACATAAAGCATAAATAGTAAGAGGTTTAGCAGGATAATTAACAAAACCACCTAAATCATAATTAAAATCATATATACTATCAACTTTAGAACTATTTAACTTAGTAAACTCCTTAACAACAGCCTTAGAAACATCACTACCAGCATTAGAATAATATAAATCCCCTTCTTCAGTTAATACCACAAACAAAGTAGCAGAAACACTATGAGACATTGAAGCATAAACATACTTAGGAGTACCACTAATACCCTTAGCCTCAATCAAAGAAGGCTTATCTTTATTAAGATCATCTGCAACCAAAACCTTACCAGAACTAATCTTAATAACAGTATTGCTGGCAAGTTCACTACTAGTACTAGTAATTTCCTTTATATATTTATTCTTAATTAAATTACTAACAGAATAAAAATCATCATTAACAGTTACGTTATATTTAACAGCATTATTATCATTATTATCAACATCTTCAACAGCCATAAACTTATCATAACAAATATAACCAATAAGTCCAAGAATCATTACAATTAAAACAACAACCAAAACAATTAAACCCTTATTACTTTTCTTCTTCTCTTCCATAATAACTCCTTCCTATTATACCAAGAATATATCATAAAAAGAAAAAAATAGCAATTACATCTAACACAAAACTTTTTTCAAACTCCCCTTAAAACTCTCAAGCTCCTCTCCAAAAACAAATTCACAAAACTCACAAATACTCAAAAACTCACTATAACTAATATCACTTATATTTACATAATACTCACTCTTAAAAACATAAATACACTCCCTATTCAATAAAAAATAATCATCAAATCTCAAAAAAACATCCTCATCATCATGCATAATAATCTTTAAATCCAACATATCTCCAAAAAAATCCAAATCATCTTCTTTAATAAGTTCTACTAAAACCCCAAACTTATAATTATAAACATGCCCTATATAAAAACCACAAATATCTTTTTTATATTTACGTTTAAGTTTTAAAATTAACCCCTTCATATAGTCATTAATATTATCCCTATCTATACTATCTTTATCTATAATAAAAATGGAAATCTTATCATTTTTATTTACAACTCTCATTAAATCACCTAATTTATTGTATGAAAAAAAGCCTATAAAGTTTCTTCTTCCTCTATTAGGCTTTCAATTTCATTAAGAATTTTATCTTTACCCTCTCTAGTAACATTAGAAAGAACGATAAAAGAATCACCCTTCTCTAATTCTAAAGTCTTCAAAATAACATTCTTAGCCTTTTCACGTTTATTATTACTAATCTTATCAGCCTTAGTAGCAACAATAGTAACAGGCAACTTAAAATATTTCAAATACTTATACATAAGAATATCATCTTCACTAGGCTTATGCCTTAAATCAACCAACATATAAGTTCTAACAAGATTAGGCCTTTTCTCTAAATACTCCTCAATCATAAGACCAAACTTTCTATGTTCCTTCTTACTAACAGAAGCATAACCATAACCAGGTACATCAACAAAGTAAAAACTCTTATTAAGCAAATAAAAATTTAAATTACGAGTCTTACCAGGAGTATTAGAAACCCTAGCCATCTTCTTATTATTAGTAATAGTATTTATAAAACTACTCTTTCCTACATTACTTCTCCCAACAAGCATAAACTCTGGTAAATTATCAGTAGGATACTGACTTCTCCTAATAGCACTTATTATAAATTCTGAACTAGTAATTTTCATTATTATCACTACTTTCTCTATATTCTTCACAAAGCATATCTAAATCCTCAACAAGTTTAGAAACCTCATCAAAAGATGTAAGTTTAACTCCACTAGCAAGAGCATGACCTCCACCACCATATGTCTCTAAAAGTTTATTAATAACTGGGCCACGAGATCTAACAGAAACCCTAATAACTTTATTTTTAACATCTTCAGTAGCACTAAGCCATACAAGAAGTTCTTCTATATTATTAAACTCATTAATAGAATTACCTCCAGTCGCAGGATCAACTCCATACTCTAAAATCACATCATTAGGAAGTTTTATATAACCAACACCATTCTCAGTCTTTTCAATATTACTTGCCATATAACCAAAAAACTTAACCTCAGCAAGAGGTCTCTTATATAAATTAAAATATACTTTAGTGATATCTATATCAAATAAAGAAACCATCTCACTAACTACTTTAAAAGTTTCAGCCTTAGAATTATTAAATAAAAATCTATTAGTATCAGCAACCATCCCCGCATATAATATCTCACATATATCTTTATTAAGTACAAGCTTAGTATTCTTCAAAAAATCATAAACAATCTCCGAAGCACTAGAAGCATCTTCCTTAATATATTCAATATCACAAAACCTTTCAATAAAAGGATGATGATCCATCTTAACACTATACTCATAATGAGTAAGTTCTTCCATATCGACCCTTCTCTTATCTGGAGTATCTACCACAATAAGAAGAATCTTTTCCATAGCATCAAAATCAATATTCTTATCAAGCTTACCAATAAAATTAAACTTAATAGTACCATTCCCAATAGCATAAACATTTTTATCAGGAAAAGTTTCCTTTATAGAATTCTTAAGTGCTATTTGACTAGCCATAGCATCAGGATCCACCCCAACATGTCTAGCTATTACAATATTATCATATGATTTTATTGCTTTAAAAATATCTTTGTACATCCATAATCATCCTATCTATTTGATAAATTTATAAGTATCTTTAGCAATCATAAGTTCTTCATCAGTAGGAACAATCCATACTGGAACAGTAGAATCATCACTACTAATTAAAGTTTCTTTTCCACGAACATTATTTCTTTCATCAGAAATCTTAATACCAAGAACAGCAAGTTTATCAATTATTTGCTTCCTTGTAGTAATAGAGTTTTCTCCAAGACCAGCAGCAAAACAAATAGCATCCGCACCACCAAGTTTAACATAATACTTAGCAATATAATCAACACATCTATTAACAAACATTTGTTGTGCTAAAATACATCTTTCATCACCATTATCTACTCCAGCTTCAATATCTCTAGAATCACTACTAACACCAGAAACACCAATAAATCCACTTTTCTTATTTAAAGCATTCATAACTTCATCTAAACTCATACCAGATTTATTCATAACATATGGTATCATTTGTGAATCAATATCACCACATCTAGTACCCATCATAAGTCCAGCATTAGGAGAAAATCCTAAACTAGCATCAACACATTTACCATTTTCAATAGCCTCAATACTACATCCTCCACCTAAATGACAAGTAATAAGTTTAAACTCCTTCTTACCAAGAATTTCACCCATTCTTTCAGATAAATAATTATGACTTATACCATGAAATCCATATCTTCTAACACCATACTCTGTATACCATTCATATGGAACAGGATAAATATATTCTGTAGGTTCCATAGTTTGTTGAAATGAAGTATCAAAAACTGCTACTTGTTTAACACTAGGAAGTGCTTTAGTAAACGCATTAATAGCAAGTAAATTAGCAGGATTATGAAGTGGAGCCAAATCAAAGAATGATTTAATCGCAGCAATTACATCATCATCAATAACAATAGAACTTGCATACTTAGAACCACCATGAACAACTCTATGTCCTACTCCTTCAATTTCTTCCAAAGAAGTAATAACTTTATTTTCAAATAACTCATCAATCAAAATCTTAACAGCATCTTCATGATTACTTAAAACAGCATCCTTCTTAATCTTTTCACCATTAACTTTAATAGTATAAAAACTATCATTAATACCAATTCTTTCAAAAACTCCAGAAATTAGTACTTTTTCTTCAGGCATTTCATACATTTGAAACTTAAGTGATGAACTACCAGCATTAATAGATAATATTTTCATTATAATTCCTTCTTTCTTAAATAATTTCATAAAATATGATAACACAAATAATAAAAAATTTCTATAACTCCTAACAAAATTACTCAAAATCACACATGAAAAAAGAAATTATATTAAATTATACATTTAAACCAAAGAAAAACAACTCAATAATTAAATCAAGTCATTCTTTGGCAATTACTTAATCTTAGGCATTTTATTAGTAAATAACACCTTATTAAAAGCTTCCACATTTTGATCTTTACATAGTTCACCATATTTATCATCCCAAGACAACCTATATGAATCATTATAATCTAGTTCCAACAATTTTACATACTTATCTATAACAACCTCAGGATTATCAATTTCCTTCTTAGCTTCTATCTCTAAAGCCAAACCAAAAGGATATTCATCTAACACTATTTCTATTTCACCATTAAAAAATACTGTTCTATATCGTTCATAAACCTCTACCTCTTTCATATGTAATACATCATTAACTAAAAATATCAAATTATCATATTCTTCTGGTTTTATTGTAATTTCAACTTCTTCCTCTTTATTAACATTACTCTCAGTAGTACTAGGAAGTCTACATTTCCAACTAAGCATACATTTACTATTATCATCACCCTCAGTTTTACGTATTCTAAAACGCCCATCAACTTTCTTTGAATAAAAACTCATACTTTCAGAAGGATGATCATATTGAGAAGTAATTTCATACTTTTTTCCTCCATAACTCAAACCTTCAATATTCTTTAATTTTTCTAATTTATTATCATATTCTTCAATTGGATAATAAAATCTAATTTCATATTCCATTAATTAATCCTCCTTCTTTAATAATTTAAACATATATTTTTCTTCTTCTACTATACTATTTAAATCTGCAAATCTCAAGTTATAATCATAATTTTTAGTTAAATCTTTCCATCTACTATTTCTATCAAAACATTAATTACCTTATCCTTTTCTTTTACAATTCCTAATAATCCTAAATAATATTTTAATGCATAAATATTTAGTCTTTCATTAAGAAAGTCAAATTTAAACATTTCTGGATAATTTTTTTTAATCATACTTAATAACTCACTATAATCCTCTTTCTTTACTAGTCCTTTTAACTCATCATTTACAACTAACTCCGGAGTTTTAGACATAATGTTAAAAACATTTAATTCATAATCTATAGAAGATATTCTTAACCTATCATAATCTAATATTTTTATATTATTATCATCATCTATCATAATATTATCAAAATGCATATCAGTATGACATACTCTAAAATCAGTTTCATCTAAAACATCCAAGTTTTGAGTTATATATTCCTTTATTTTTCCATATAAATAAACAAAACTTATACCCTTATTTTCTAAATAATCAATCTTCTTAAATATATCTTTTTTAAATTTACTTTTCCAATTCTCAGGTTTAAAATTACTTTTAAATACATCC
>CAVGVM010000163.1:0-4181 GCA_963632645.1 Lachnospiraceae bacterium
TTAATAATATACCATATATTTTATTTTTTTCAACTTTTTTGTTAATTTATTCACTGTTTTACCTTATAAAAAGTGCATTTTCTTTTGAAAACACACTTTTATTACTTAATTGCACTTACTTGTGCACTTTAGATTGATTCAACGCTAGTTTACCTATTTTATATCGTTTATTTCTCTTTCTAAATCTTCTTTTGATCTAAATCCTACTAGTTGTTTTTTTATTTCTCCATCTTTTATTATTAATATATTTGGTATAGACATTATTTTGTATTTTTTAGCTAGTTCTTCTTCTTTATCTACATCTACTTTTATTATATTTATATTTTTTAGGGTTTCTAGTACTTGTCCTAGCATTTTACAGGGACCACACCAATCGGCATAGAAGTCTACTAGGTAAAGTCCTTCTAGTTTTGTTAAATCTTCTTTGTCATAAGTTTTTATCATATGTTTTCCTCCTTAATAATTAATTTTTCCTTTTTGTCTTAGTTTGTTTAAATAATCATTATCGATAACTTCATGTTTTAGTAGGCTGTCTACTACTCGTTTATTGAAAACGGCTTTGTTTTGGTTTTTATTATAAGTTTTTGTTATGTCATATATATCGTTTATTGCATCATTCATATCTCCGACTATATTTGATAATACTGGAGATGAGTTTACTATTTTTGGAGCCATACTAGATTCGTTCATTATTTTTAGATTGAATGCTGGTTGGTTAAAGAAAAATAGTATTGCAAAAAGAATTACGTATGATTCTAGTACTCCGACTATAAAACCTAGTATTTTTGACGGTATACCTAGTATTATGGTCATATTAAGTATTTTTTCAAAGACTCCGGTAAATTTTATTACTATTACAAGTAATGATGATAATAAACATAGTAGTAACATGAATGCAATAAGTTGATACATAACAATATTAAGAGAAGTTAGTCCTTCGAATGGTCCGGCAAAATTAAAGAATGGTAATGTGAAACTTAGAAAGTTTGCTATTATATCTTTGAAAAGCCATGCTAGCACGAAACATAGTATTGTTCCAATTAAGACTACTCCTTGTTTAAAGAAGCCATTTTTTAGGCCGGTTACTCCTCCTAGTAATAATCCCATTATAATAACTACATCAATAATATTCATAACTATTACCTCCATATATAGTATACAATAATTGTTTTAAAATATAAAGTGAAATTGTTAAATGATGATAATTAGTTTACTACTTTTGTTTTTTTGTTTATTAGTAAGTATTTTTTGATAAGACTATTTTTGATAAAATATTTATTTTATATTTTCATACTATTAATTAGGTGATTCTATGCTTAGGAATAATAGGCTCTTACTTTTTATAACTATGACTATTTTAATTTTTATTGGTCTTGTTATGATTTATTCGGCTTCTTATATATGGGCTGATTATAAGTTTGGTGATAGTTTAAAATATGTTAAGCAACAGGCTATTTTTATTGTTCTTGCTTTTATTCTTTTGTCTATAGTGCTGAGACTTGATTCTTCTTTTTTTTATAAGTATTCTAAGATGTTTTTGATTGGATCTTTTATTTTACTTGGTTTGGTGTTGATACCTGGTGTTGGAGTTGTTAGAAATGGTTCTAGAAGTTGGTTTGGGATTGGATCGTTTGGGATACAACCTAGTGAAGCAATGAAGCTTGCTTTAATTATTTTTTGTTCTAAGTTTTTGAGTATTAAGACGAAGGCTTATAAGAGTGTGAAGGGTTTATTACCTATTTTGCTTGTTACTGGGCTTGCTTTTGTTTTGATAATGCTTCAGCCGGATTTTGGTACGGGATTTATTTTGATTATGTCTATTATTGCTCTTCTTTTTATTTCTGGTGTTAAGAATAAATATTTTGTTATTTTGGGAATAGTTTTGGTTTGTGGTGCTACTTTATTAATACTTGTTGCTCCTTATAGATTAGCTAGAATAACTTCTTTTTTGAATCCTTGGAAGGATCCTTTAGGAACTGGTTTTCAAATTATTCAGAGTTTATTTGCTATTGGGCCTGGTGGGCTTTTGGGATTTGGTTTTTTAGAGTCTAGACAGAAACATTTTTATTTACCGGAGCCTCAGACGGATTTTATATTTTCTATTATTTGTGAAGAATTTGGTATTATTGGGGCTTTTGTTATTATTTGTTTATTTGCTTTTTTGATTTATTTAATTATTAGAATGGCTTTGCAAGAGGATAATTTATTTAAGAAGTATGTTATTTTTGGGCTTGGTTTTCAGATAATATTTCAAGCAATACTTAATTTGTCTGTTGTTATTGGACTTATTCCTGTTACGGGGGTTACTCTTCCTTTTATTTCTTATGGTGGTAGTAGTCTTTTGATTACTGTGTTAAGTATTGGAATTATTCTTTGTTTAACTAAAAAAGAACAGATTAATTAATCTGCTCTTAGTTATTTTTTATTAATCTTATTGAGGTTGCTACTGTTCCTACTAATAGGAATGTAATTAGTAATCCTTCTAGAAGATTAATATCATTAGTACTTTCGATACCAGTTGAAGGTGGTGTTATTTCAACTTTTCCTTTTATTACTGGTATTACTTTGTTACTACTTTTTTTATTGATTAAAGTATTAATTATATTGTAACCATTATAGGTTGTAGTGTAACCTTTTACTTTTTGTTCTTCGATAGTATAGATTATTTCTTTACCATTTTCAAATTTATCTAAGTTATTTAAGATAAACATCCAATTCATATCTTTAGTTAATATGATTTGTTTGAAGAATTTGCCATTTTTTAGAACATTTACTGTTATGGATTCTGGTCTTTTGTTTATTTTGTTATTGTTGTCTTTCCAAGTTTTTGTTACTTTGATGTTTTTCTTAGCAACGTTATGAGTATTAGTAATTGTTCCGTTATATTCTTTTTTGTCTTTAGATGTTTCTTTATCTTGAGAGACGTTAGAGGTATAACCTTTAACTTCGTCTTCGACTATTTCGTATATTACTGGTTCACCTTTATTGTACTTAGGTAAATCTTTGAATGTGTAAGTCCAGTTGTTAGCAGCACTTATTGTTACTGTTGCATGTAATTTTCCATTTTTATATAATTTTACTGTTATACTTTTTGGTCTTATTCCATCTTGGTTGTTGTTATCATTCCATACTTTAGTTACTTTGTAAGATACTGTTTCTGGAGTATGTCTATTTGTTATTTCAAAATCATTTATTTCTGTTTCATATCCATCTACCGAAACTTCTTTAACTGTATATTTGATTTCTTCGCCATTTGCATATTTAGGTAAATTATCAAATGTATAAGTCCAGTTTGTTTTTTCGGTTGCAGTTGTTTCTCCAACTTCGTTTCCTAGATGGTCGTATAAAGTTACTGTTATAGATTCTGGTCTTATTCCGTCTTGGTTATCTTGATCGTCCCAAGTTTTTGTTCCAGATATTTTTATTGTTTCTGGATTATAAGTGTTTATGATGTCATATCCATCATATTCTGTATTATAATCTCTTACTGCTTCTTCACTTATTGTATAGTTTATAAGTTTTCCTTTACTATATTCTGGAAGTCCTTCAAAACTATAAGTCCAGTTTGTATCCTCAGAAACCTTTGTAGATTTTTCTACTACTACCTCGTCTCCTATCATACCTACTAGATTAACTGTTATTTCATCTGGTCTTCCATATTTGTTATTTTCATCATCCCAAGTTTTTGTACCACTTACTGTTACATCTTTCACTGGGTGAGTATTAACTATTATACGATCACCAATTCCATCACGAGTTTCAGTATAATGTTCTTTTGTTTTACTGTCTACTTCTTCATCTACTGTATAAGTTATTTCTTTTCCATCTTTATACTTATCTAAATCAGTAAAGCTATAAATCCATTCATCAGAATTATCTCCTTTATCTGAAGAACTAATTACTTTTGAATCTACTTTTACTCCATCTGCATAAAGAACAATTGTTATTTCATCTGGTCTTAATCCATCTTTATCTTGAGTATCTACCCAAACTTTTTTACCCACTACTTGTGTTTTTTCTATTTCATGTACATTAGTTAAAATAATGGTATTATTTTCATAAATAGGAGTTTCTTCAGTATAATATTTTTCAGTATCACTATCCATATTTTCTCTTGCAGTATAAGTTATTTTTTCACCATTATAATTCATTGGTAAATCGGTAAATTCATATCTAAAGTT
>CAVGVM010000164.1:0-2303 GCA_963632645.1 Lachnospiraceae bacterium
AACACAACCAACTTCATTAAGAATAAGAACTAGTTCTATATTCTCTTTCATATTCGAAACATATTCAAAAACTGTCGAAGTCGCACTTACATTTTGTCCTTTAGCAATTTGCAAACATATTTCTTTATCTTGACATACAACATTATCTTCCCTACTAATTGGAATTTTTATATTACTTATATGTTCATTTAAAGTCTTATCATCCATTCCTAACTCTTTAAACAATGCAATAACAGATAACAAATTAAAAACATTAAAAATAGATGGAGAAATAAGATTGTATTTAGTTTTCTTTTTACCTTTAACAACATCAAAAGTCATCTTATCATAATTTATATTTTTTCCAATATAATCACTTTTCTTAGACTTAAAACCACAATGAGGACAATGAAACTTTCCTATATGACGATAATGTTGATAATCGTAAACAACCTTTTCAAAACACCTAGGACATACAGGAAAATCATCAGCATTATAAGTAACAACCTCATCCCTTGTCTTATCAAGTGAATAATATATACATTTATTTTTAATATCTAATGAAGTAGTTATAGGATCATCAGCATTAATAATAATCTTAGTATCAAGTGAAGTATCTAAAGCTTCCTTTATCTTAGAAGCAATATAACTAGGATAAGCATTTCTTCTAATAGAATCTCTACTAATATTAGTAATTATCAAATAATCTAAATTAGCATAAGGCATTGATTCTATAAGAGTTATTTCATCCATCTCTAAAACTGCAACATCTCTTCTTGGCTTATTAAAAATATTAACTGCATCAAGTAACAATCTAGCATGACCAGCCAAATTATTAGCAAACCAATCATTATAAGCAACTTTCTTATTCTCTAACTTAAATATATCATGTACTAAACTAGAAACAGTAGACTTACCATTAGTACCCGTAACACCTACAACCAATTCTGGTTTATTTAAATGCTTCAAAAAGTTCTTATCAAATCTATAAGCCAAAAGTCCAGCCCTATCATCCCTACTCTTTCCTAATATTTTAGATATAAATAAATATAACTTAGCAGCCCAAAGTGCCACAAAAAACTTTACTTTTTCCATTCTCTCACCATACTTTCTATTTAACTAATAATAATTGTAACATATTTATAACAAATACCAAAGTTTTTCATTATTTTTTCTAACTTCTTTGATAATTCCGCTTCCTATACATCTATCATCAATATATAAAGCACAAACTTGTCCTGGAGTAACACTTTTTACTCCTTTATATTTAACCAAAATTTCTTCATCATTTACATACTCAAGACTAACAGGAACATCTTTACTTCTATACCTAAACTTAGCATTACAACTAGTTACTACCTCATCAGTATTTAATACAATATTATCAATAATACAACTATCTGAATACAAATATTTATTATCTTCTCCTTCACAGACATATAAAATATTATCATCTAAGTTTTTACCAACAACAAATAACTTTTCCTTAGTACCTCCAATATTAAGGCCTTTTCTTTGACCAATTGTATAATGCATTAAGCCGATATGACTGCCAACCTCATCATTTGTTTCAATATTTATAATTTTTCCAGGTTTATTAGGTAAATAATTAGATAAAAATTTCTTAAAATTTCTTTCTCCAATAAAACATATTCCAGTTGAGTCCTTCTTATCTTTTGTTATTAAATCATACTCTCTAGCAATCTTTCTAACCTCAGGTTTCACTAAATCACCAACAGGAAATAAAACATTCTTAAGTTGTTCATTAGTAAGTTGTGCTAAGAAATAAGTTTGATCTTTATTTTCATCAATTCCCTTATACAAATTACCATCAATCATTCTAGCATAATGACCCGTTGCAATATAATCAGCACCATATTTTTTTGCTTCTTTAATAAATAAATCAAACTTTATATACTTATTGCACATAACATCAGGATTCGGAGTTCTTCCCTTCTTAAGTTCATCTAAAAAATAAGTAAAAACATAATCCCAATATTCCTTAACAAAATCAACTCTATGTAATTTAACTCCTAACTTATCACACACCATTTTAGCATCATTATAATCTTGTTCTTGAGTACATATATCATTATTTAAAGTAGGATTACCCTCTATATCATTATTAACTAAACTATCCCAGTTTCTCATAAAAAGACCTTCAACATCATAACCTTGTTTTTTAAGCAAAATAAGAGCAACTGAAGAATCAACACCTCCAGAAACACCTACTATTACCTTTTTCATATTATCACCAACTTCGGTATACATTATAACATACGGCAGACTATGTCCGCAACCTAACCAATTCAAAATTTCATAAA
>CAVGVM010000165.1:0-3545 GCA_963632645.1 Lachnospiraceae bacterium
AACACACTTTTATTGCTTAATTGCACTTAATTGTGCACTTTAGATTGATTTAACGCTCTTTACATATTTTCACATTTTAAAATAAAAAAGAAGCTACGTTCTTCCCTTAGCACTTTTCTCAGCATCAAGTACATCATTAAGTTTAGGATATACCTCCATCATAAAACATTGATTACCAAAAATATTAGTAGTTATCTCCTCAAAAGGGCTTTTTTTATTTTTAAAAATATACTTATCTCTTAAAATTATGCCAAGTTCCTTAGTCCTAGCCCTTGTTTTATCTAAAGCCTCTTTTCCAGGATAAGAATCACTACTAGGCAAAGTACTTTCCCATTCATTTCTTACTTTATCACAATATCTAGAAGCAATAAACAATCCCGCTATTCTATATTTTAATAACTCATCACTCATATTATCAATAAATCTATCACCAGTACTTATCTTAACACCACAATCCCTATATAACTCTATTATTTCCTCACGAGTATGACCATACATACCCCTATTTAACTCTCCAATCAACTTTCCACTAACATCCTTTAACCCAAAAACTGAAGACCTTTCCTTAAGTACATTATTACAAGCATTCTCATAACCTTCAAGTTCCTCTCTATTATAATGAGAAACTAAACCAAGCACCCTATCAATTAACTTATCCGTATCATTTTTAAAACCATCTCTACTATCAAGTTCAGAGATAGCAAGTTCTTCCATTCTCTCCCTATTCTTTCTCTTAAAATCCTTCGCTATAGTAGGAAGACTATAAAACATCTCCTCGCAATTAAAAACATTTTTACTTATCTCATACTTAGTAACATTTATCAAAGCCAAAAGCATAAGCCTCTTATCACTATCTTTCATAGGTTTTATAACCTTTAATATCTCATCAAATACTTGTCCAGGAGTTCTATGAATTGATATTACCCCAATATCATTAGAATTCTTCGCCTCTAACAAACAATAAAATTCATGCTTCAGTCTCTTTATTTCCTCATCATAATTACTCATAACAAACCTCCTAAATATGCTTAAATTATAACAAAGATATAACAAAAAGTAAAATTAAATTTAAAAGCATAACCAAGTTTTATTTTTATTTTTCTATCACAAATTAACTTTTAAATTAAAACATCAAATATTATCTCACACAACTCAGCATCCAAATCATTACCAAAAATCATCAAACACCCACAAACACCTTTCAAATTAATACTAGAACATACTAATACCTGATTAATAACAACCTCATCTGTAATCTTTAAAGAACTAACCCTCATCTTACGACCAGCACTTATTACCCTACTTACCTCACTTGATATTACTTTATTTTTAATCCCATAAATATCATCAGTCTCATAAATAACCCTTTCATTATCAGTTAAAATCATCTTTACATTATACTTATTCTCCAAATACTTTATCTTCTTAATAATCCTTTTTAAACCACAACTCAAAAACTCTTTTCTCAAAGTAAAACCCTCATCACACATACTTAATAAAAGTATATCATTACACTTCATACCATACTTATCACGAACCTTTTTAGGTATTATTATTCTCCCAGTATCATCCACTCTCAAAATATAATCCATAAATCCTCCCTACCCACATAACAAATTACATATAGTATAAATTTTATCCCTTAAACCCTCATCGCTACTATAAACAAATATCAAAAATCTAGTATATTTATCTATTCTTTGAACACAATAATAATAAGTATTTCTTATATTATTTATAGTCATAGAAACGCTACCTAAATTACCACCATTATCAAGCATATCCATAACAACATCCAAAGGAACACAATCATTACTATTTGTCCTATATAAACACTCCTCATTTTTCATTACTATAAAACAAAAATTATGCTTTTCAAGTCTCATTAACTTTTCTAACAAACTATTTAATTTTTGTTGTGATTCATCCTTTATAAACAAAACTTGATCACTTTCAAGTGATACAAATAACAAACTATCTTTCTCTATATTATACATTTTCCTAATATTTTTAGGAATTACCATTCTCCCAACCGAATCCACTTTTACAGGTATATTTTCAAACATATTATCTCCTCTTTTTACAATTATAACACAATTGTCGTAATTAAGGGAAGAAAATATCAAATTCATTTTTTGATGAGAAAATTGTTATAGGTGATTTCTATGATTTTAGTAAAAATAAAAGATTTAAGAGAAGAATATGATTTAACTCAACTAAAAATGGCTGAAATTATGAATATATCAAAATCAAATTATGCTAGATGGGAAACAAATGAATCAATTATTCCACTAAAACATTTAAATAATTTATGTAATTACTTTAATGTCAGTATGGATTATATGACTGGCCTTTCAAAAGAAAGAAATTACATAGTTACCAATAAAAAACTAAACAAAGAATTAATTGGAAAAAGACTAAAAGAATTTAGAGATAATAATAACTTAACACAAGAAGAACTAGCCAAACAAATTAATACCTCTCATTCTACTATAAGTGCTTATGAAAGTGGTAAAACCATGTTACTAACTGCTTTCGCCTACGATATTTGTAAAAAATATAACGTTTCATTAGATTATTTATGTGGAAGAACCGATAAATAGGTATACGTTATATCCCAAAAACTAATATATAAATAAAATATATTAAGGAGGGATTAACATGTACGGTTATCAAAATTATGGATACAATGAATCATCTTGGGTTTGGCTTATCGTAATAGTAATATTCTTAGTTCTATTCTTAGGTAACAGAGGTTATCAACCTGGTGGACATAATCAAAATAATTGTTGTTAAAGCACTACACGTGCTTTATTTTTTGAAACAAAGTTTATCTCCAACAGACAAACTACTAGTAGAACCCAAAGGCATCTCCAAAGTATAATACCCTTTCTTTATTAAAATCTTTCCCCTAGATAAACAACGACTAATATGAGTAATTACATAATTTTTATCTAACATACAAACATCAATATCTTGCTTCATATAAAAAGTATGAATAGAATTACATCTAGGAAATATATATATATCTTTAATCTTATCATTTTTAAACATTAAACCCTTCAATCTCTTCATAAAAGTATTCATCAATATTACATTATATTTTTTATTATCAATTATTATATACATAACACTCACCTACTACCATTTTAAAACAATAAATAGATATTTCAAACAAATTTTCAAAAAAAATGTAAAAATAGTATTGATTTTTTATAAAAAAATATGTTATTATTAAAAAGTCAAAGAAAACGGACCCTTAGCTCAGTTGGTTAGAGCATCCGGCTCATAACCGGGCGGTCGTAGGTTCGAGTCCTACAGGGTCCACCATATCATGCGGGTGTGGCGGAATTGGCAGACGCACTAGACTTAGGATCTAGCGGAGTAATCCATGGGGGTTCAAGTCCCTTCACCCGCACCACTATAGAAATAATCGAACTTTAGTAGTTCGTTTTTTTATTGCCCTGTTTTATTTTATAATTTTATACATAGATCTTAAAATATTACATATAATATATTGCAAACAATTTGCACGTGTATTGCAC
>CAVGVM010000166.1:0-4458 GCA_963632645.1 Lachnospiraceae bacterium
GTTGTATAATAGTATTAGTGTTAGTGTTAATATTATAGATATTAGTATTACTATTTTATTTCCTTTTTTATATGGTAAGAGGTAGTTCATAATAATGTTAAGGATTCTTCCTCCATCTAGTGGGTATATTGGTAAGAGATTAAATATTAGGAGTGTGTAATGATAATTTTTAAAGATATTAAATGATCTTGGTGTTATTATTCCTTTGGTATTTAGGATTATAACGATAATATAGAGTAATGTTTGAAATAATGGTCCGTTTATGAGAATTAATAGTTCTTCTTTTAGTGATTTGTTTATTTTTTCATTAAATTTTGTGCATCCTCCGAAGGGATAGATTGCTATTTTGTCGAAGTTCCATTTGAAATGTTTAGCCATTATGAAGTGCCCTAGTTCATGGATTATGATTATTGTAAAGACCATTAGAAATTCTTTTATCATTCCAGTTAGTAGTGATAATAGTATTAGTATATAGGTTAAGGGATGAATATATATTTTATTTAAGATAGTCTTGATATTTTAGAAACTTTCCATTTTTTTGAAAGGCCATGTAAAAACTTTTAGAGGCTTCTGCTAGGAGTTCTCCTTTTGATACGTAATCGTATAGGCTTACATTTATGTTATCTATGTTTCCGTACCAAACGTTTACTCCGTCTATTTGTTCTATTATTACGGTTTTTCCATAATCATCTTTGTTTCCTATAAATACTACTATACCACTTTCTATTATTGGTACTAGGTAGTTATCTTCGACGTTTAGTTTTACGCCATTTTTATAGATTGAGGCGTCTTTGTAGACTAGGTTTTCGTTAAATACTAATTTTGTTTTTTCTTTTACGCTGTTTTGAAACGGAAGAATATCTCCGAAGTGTTCTTGGTACCAGTTGTTTATGGTGGCGAAGTTGATGTTGTTTTCATATAAGTATTTGTAGATTATTTGTTTTCCATTTTTGTCATATTTTAGAAATATTAAGGTTCCTAGTACTAGGAGAATACATATGAATAGTCTTATTATGAATTTATATAGGGTATGTTTTGGTTTATTTGTTTTTTTGTTTTTGTTTAAGTATTTTTGTACTGATTTATATTCCATGTTTATCACCTAGAATATTTTATGTTTTAATACTTTTTGTTAAGACTTTTTCTGGAACCAAATATTCGACTTTTTAGGATTATTAGGGAAAGTATTAGGTAGATTATGTTTAGTATGAGTGAGTGTGTTTCTTTATAGATTATGTCATTTATGGTTATGTTTTGGAAATTTGTTAGAATTAGTATTAGTGATAAATATAAATCATAAGTTATGGTTCCTATTAAAGTTAAAATGGTTATGTTTAGAGGGGTTGGTTTTTTATTTTGATAAAATATTTTTATTATAAGGGTTAATAAGATAAGAAAATAAAGATTTATTAAGGGAATATCACTATATAGTAAATCGTAGATTATTCCTAGGATAATTATTGTTATGAAGAAGATTATTTTGTTTTTTGTTAAGAGATATGATATTGGCAAGCTAGTTATGAGAATTAAGGGAAAGAAATAGTTTAGGTTTTGGTAGGTATTTGTTATATTTGTACTTAGTAAGATGTCTATTATGGTTGATATTATTAGATATATCATTTATTTGTTAGGACTCCGACATATGTTAAATCGTTCATGTTTTGGTTTGGGGTTATGTACAAAATATAACTTATTTTATAATCATCTTTTTTTATTTTATCTACTATTCCTATGGAGATGTTTTTTGGAAGGTTGCCTAGTCCTGAGGTTTTTACTATGTCTCCTTTTCTTGGCTTTTTAGTGGTTTTGGGTAGTTCTACTAAGATATGAGGGTTTTGGTATCCTATTATGTTTCCTACTAGGGATTCTTGGTTTGTTTTTATTGTTACTGATATTTTACTATCTTCATTACTAGTTATTAGTTTTACTTTACTGGTTGTTTTGTTTGTATATTTTATTTGTCCGATTAGACCATTTTGGGTTACTACGGCCTCTCCTTCTTTTAATCCATTTTCTGTTCCTTTATCTATAGTTATGGTATTAAACCAATACATTTTATTTCTGGTAATAACTTTTGCTATTTCTACGTTGCTTGTTGTATAGGTATTTTTTAGGTTTAGGTTTTCTTTTAGGATGTTTAATTCGTTTATTAGTTCTTCTTTTTGGTAGTTTTCGGTTGTTGTTATGAGTATGTGTTTTTTTAGTCTTTCGTTTTCTTTTAGGACTTGTTTATATCTAAAGATATTATATTTATCTAGGAAATCAAAGGGAATACTTATTATGTCTATGTAACTTTTATAGGGACTGGAATTTACAATTTTAGACATATTTTTGTTTAGTAAAAAGAACATACTAAAAAATATTAGGAAGATAATTAGAAATTTATAGTACCAGTGTAGTTTTTTCATATTATTTCCTTATTATTTTCATAGAAACTGTAGTAGTCATCTTCGGTTATTATTAGGTGATCTAGTACGGGTATTCCATTTATTTGTCCTATTTTTACTAGGGTTTTTGTTAGGTTTATGTCTTCGAGGCTAGGATTTTTGTTTCCTCCTGGGTGGTTATGCATGCAAATTATGCTTGATGCTGATAGTTTGTAGGCTTCTTTGAAGATTTCTCTTGGGTGTACTACACTTTTATTTATTGTTCCCATGAATAATAACTTCCTTTCTATTAATTGTTTGTTATTGTTTAGATATAAGCAGTAAAAGTGTTCTTGTTTTAGGTTGTCAAATAAATATTTATTGTTTTCATAGATAGTTTTGGGATTGTTGTATTTTTCTTTTTTTGTGGTGCTTTGTTTGTAATAGATTCTTTTTGATAGTTCTGTTAGGGCTAGGAGTTCTATTCCTTTGGCTAGTCCTACTCCTTTTATGTTTGTTAGGGTTTCTAAGTTTATATTTTTTAGGTTTTCTAGGGTTTTTATTTGATTTAGGATTTTTAGGCTTAGGTTACATACATTTTCTCCTTTTGAGCCTGTTTTTAAGATAATTGCTAGAAGTTCACTATCTGAAAGGTTTTCTTTGCCATATTTCAATAGTTTTTCACGAGGTCTTTCTGTTTGAGGTATTTCTTTTAGTTTCATTTTTTGTATCATCTCCTTGTGGTTTTATTTTATTTTTGTTTGGTTATGTTTCATCATTTAGTACCATTTCTTTGTAATTTGATATTATTATTTTTTCTACTTCTTTTATATCTTTATCTGTTGCTATGTTAAGGATTTTGTCGTATTCTCCTAGTATTGATAGGAATTCTTGACTTTCTATGATTGTTTCTTTTACATATATACTATAACCAAGTTTTTCGTAATATTCCTTAAGTCTAGAGGCAATTTCTTTATTTTTTGTTATTCCTAGGTATAAATGATAGCCATCTTCTAGTTTTATGTATAGGTATTTTTCGTAATTTTTAAAGTTTTTTTTCATATTTTCTTTTGAGGAGTAGACTCCGGTTTGGAGCATAAATACTTTGTCTTTTTCATCAAATACTGTTAGGGATGAGTCTTTGTAACTTGTGAAGAATATTTTGCCAAAGAATAGTCCTATTACTATGGAAAGAGTTATTGGTATTAGGAATTTGTATTTCATTATTATCACCATATTTAGTATAGGGTATTGGGTGGTGGTTTTTTGTCGAAAAAAAAGATATGTTTTGGTATTTTACATATCTTTTGGTATTTTTGCTATTCTAAGTTAAATTTTTGTTTATCGTAATTGTAATTATGGAGAATTTCTTCTTGAGTTAGGGCTCTGTTGTAGATTCTTACTGAGTAAATATTGCCTTTGAAGAATGTTCCTGCATCGTATGTTGAGCCATAAGGATTTACTCCTAGTGCCATTAAAGTGTTTCCAGTTGGAGCGCTTATTGTTCCTGAAACAGATAGATTGTTACTTAATGTACCACTTGAATAAATATTTAAATCATTTCCATCGTAACTTACAGAATTTGAGTTTATTTTGTTTAATGTGTAAGGTGCGTCGATATTTCTAAATGAACCATTTATATAGTAATCACTTATTACATAACCATTTTTAGAGTATATGATACCATTTCCCATATTTTGTTGATTACCGACAATGTATTCATTGCTACCAGTACTACTAGTTTTTTGGGTTACTACTTCTTGGGTTGTTGTTGAATAATTCATTTGTGCTATGCTTACCCAATTGTTTGTTCCGTTGAATGATAAATAATCTCCATACCAAGTTGGACTGTTTTTGAGTGTACCACTGTAACTAGAATTTGCCAAATTTTTCCATGTTGTAGTTGTTATGTTTCTTAAACTGCCTGTATTTGCATAACTGTCATACCATAATACTAATCCGTCTGAAATATAACCATTATATGTATTAGTGTAAGCATTAACTCTATGGCCATTACTGGTTTCTATGGTAGCATCATTTAGAATTTCTGTCCACGTATCATTATTATCTGAAACGTATAGTTTATTATTAT
>CAVGVM010000167.1:0-4237 GCA_963632645.1 Lachnospiraceae bacterium
TAATATTACTACTATAACTTCTTCCTAATAACTTTAACATTTCATCATTAAAAGATTCTATTCCTATACTTAAACGATTAATTCTATGTTTTTTTAATATTTCAAGTAATTCCATAGAAATATGTTCTATATTGCACTCAAAAGTAAATTCGTATTCCATGTCTAAATTTAATTTATCTATTATAGATAACAATCTTTTTAATTGCTTTACTTTAAGACAAGAAGGAGTCCCTCCCCCGATATATATAGTCTTTAATAAATCATTTTGATAGCAACTATCTATCTCATTTTCCAAAGAATCCAAATACTTATTTACTTGCATCTCATCATAATACATTTTACAAAAATCACAATAAGTACAAATACTTTGACAAAAAGGAATATGTATATATAAACTATTTACCATGTCTTAGATTTCTTTCTTTATTCTCATTTAATAACACTAATACTTGATTATAATATTCTTCACTGATCCTAGGAAGCCTTTCCTTTAAATCTCTATATACTATCCAATAACTTGTATTAGTACTAGCACTTATTTCTTCAACTGTATAACCACTAAGAAATAATTTTAAATTTCTTAAAACCCTTTCTCTTACTTCACTACTTTCAACACTTTCTTCTTTATTAGATTTTATAATTTCTAAAACTTGTTCTTTAGTATTAGGATACTTATTTATAAATCTATTTAAATAATCGTGTACTGTTGCAGAACTAATCGGAAAAAAATTTTCAGTAAAAAAAGCAGCAGTTTTTCTAATACTAGACTTCTCTTCTAGAAAAAATGTTCCTACCAAATATATTCTTTTCTCTCTTTCACTATCGCTTACTTTTGATGCCACTTATATCACTCCTAATCTTCATCTACTTTAAGTATTGATAGAAAAGCCTCACTTGGAAGTTCTACCGATCCTATCATTTTCATTTTCTTCTTTCCTTCTTTTTGCTTTTCAAGTAACTTTCTTTTTCTAGAAACGTCCCCACCATAACACTTAGCAAGAACATCTTTACGCATAGCTTTAACTGTTTCTCTTGCAATTACCTTATTTCCAATAGCAGCCTGAACTGGAACCTCAAACATTTGTCTAGGTATTATTTTCTTAAGATTTTCAGTTATAGTCTTTCCTCTTTGATAAGCAAAATCTTTATGAACTATTATTGACAAAGCATCCACAACTTCTCCATTAAGAAGAATATCCATTTTTACTAAATTACTTGGTTTATCTCCAATAACTTCATAATCAAAAGAAGCATAACCCTTAGTAGCACTCTTTAATTTATTAAAGAAATCATAAACAATTTCTGAAAGTGGTAATTCATAAATAATATTAACCCTTGTTTTATCTATATATTCAAGTCCTAAATAAGTACCTCTTTTACTTTGACAAAGTTCCATAATAGGCCCAATATATTTTTCTGGAGAAAATATCGAAGCCTTTATATAAGGTTCTGTTATTTCTTTAATATTAACCTTTTCAGGCATTTTAGCGGGACTATCAACTTTTATCTTTTCACCATTTGTTTTAGTTACCTCATAAATTACTGAAGGAGAAGTTGCTATCATATCAATCTTAAATTCTCTTTCAATTCTCTCTCTAGTTATATCCATATGTAAAAGTCCTAAAAAGCCACATCTAAAACCAAATCCCAAAGCCTTAGAAACCTCTGGAGAATATTCCAAAGAAGCATCATTTAATTTTAATTTTTCTAAAGCCTCTTTTAAATCCTCATACTTTTTAGAATCTATTGGATATAATCCACAATAAACAAATGGTTTTATTTCTTTATACCCAGAAAGTGCTTCCTTACATGGTTTAGCCTCAGTAGTTATAGTATCACCAACTCTTACATCACTTATGCTCTTTATAGACGCTGTTAAAAATCCTACTTCACCAGAATTTAACTCTTGTTTTTGAACTTCCTTAGGAGTATGTACACCAAGAGAAATAACCTCATAAGTAGCACCAGTTTTCATCATCTTTATCTTATCTCCAACCCTTAAAGAACCATTCATTACTCTTACTGAAAGTACAACACCTTTATATGGATCAAAATAACTATCAAATATAAGAGCACTTAACTCATCTGTTTCATATATATCCTTAGGAGCAGAAATAATCTCTGCTACTCTTTCCAAAAGCTTATCTATTCCTATACCTTCCTTAGCAGAACACAAAATTATATCTTCTTCCTTAAATCCTAAAGTATCTACTATTTCTTTAGCAACTCTTTCAGGTTCAGCATTTGGTAAATCTATCTTATTAATAATAGGAATTATCTCTAAATTATTATCCATAGCCAAATACAAATTAGCAAGAGTTTGAGCCTCAATCCCTTGCGTAGCATCTACTACCAAAATAGCACCTTCACACGCAGCAAGTGATCTACTAACCTCATAAGTAAAATCAACATGTCCAGGAGTATCGATTAAATTATATAGATACTCTTCACCCTTATAATTATACTTTAAAGATACAGCATTAAGTTTTATCGTTATACCACGTTCCCTTTCAAGTTCCATAGTATCTAACGTCTGTGCCTTTAAATCTCTCTTATCTACTGCATGAGTAAGTTCAAGGATTCTATCTGCAATAGTACTCTTACCATGATCAATATGTGCAATTATACTAAAATTTCTAATATGTGTTTTGTCCATTTATATCACCAAAGTTATTGTACCAAATTTCTCATAAAAAGTCTTTAGTTTTATTAATTATTTATAGGCAAAAAGAAAAAACTCTATTTAAAGAGTTATATATTTTAAAGTAAAATCTATAAATAATAAACATCTATGGAATCATTACAACACGCGTATTGGATGCTTGTCCGGAAGCAAAGTCTCCGATCTCTCCAGCCCAAGATTCAGAAGAAAATAGACCAGCTATAATTTCACCGTCCAAATATAAACCTCTTGTAAACCAAGCATAATCAGAACGAGGAATCTCTATATAATCGGTATACCACCCAATTTGATCATAATCATCACCTAATATCTCTTTAATTCCATCACCTAGTTTACTTCTTTTAAATTCAGTCACACCTGTACCATAACTATATTTATCATAATATTTATCATCTGGATATGTATCAAAACCAGATTCTCCAGCTAACATAGTCTTCCCATCTTCAGAAACCATATTACCCATTGTATATTCACTCATACTACCACTCATATCATATACACCATAAATATTTTGTGTAGTTGATGCAAGCATTCCATCAGAAGTATTATATTCATTACAATCTGAAGTCGTGGAACTTCCAGGCTCTGCACCACATCCCGTTATAAAATCAGAATTATTATTTATTCCTATTTCTTTACAAACACCATCTGTACATGTTCCATATTTAGAGTGTGATAAATATGCAACAGCACCCCATTCCATATTTTTTATCATATGTATATCTGTATTTGTACTAAATCCATAATCGTTATTGGTAGCGCTCATATTCATTGAACCCACAAATCCACTTGATAAAGAAAAAGAATCAAACGCATCTCCTATATTTGGTTTATAAACATCGCTAACACCTACAGAATATTTCCCATATCTCAACTCAAATTTACTCATCCAAAAACCAGTTATCTCTTTGCTTCCAAAAGTAAATGCTGGATGTGTATATGTTTTTCCGTTGCAAGTTGAATCTGTACACACTGTATTATTTAGTTTACAAACCTCACTAGTCCCATCCCCATCTGAACCTTGTATATTATCAACACAAGAAATATCTCCAGTTTTACCCGTTCCTTTTTCGAACATTATTTCTATTTGTTGAGGTTCGCTTGAAGTTTTGCCAGAACTATTGTAATTCCACACTTTATATTTATATCTTGGTATCCATACTTGCATAGTTAATATATCATCCATTGGTATTTCTGTTCCTACACTTGCAGATAAATACTTACTTCTATTAGTACTACTTACTGTAACACTATTAGCCCACATTTTATTATTATAATCATACCATTTATTACTTTCATCTTGATTCTTTTCATCTGCTTTTTTCCACGATGAACTACTTTCATCATAATATACTGGTATCATTGCAGAATCCAAAACCGGAGCATTAGCACCACTTGTATCTAATTTTCCGGAATTTACTACCAATTCTATTGTTTTAGTTCCTTCTACACTATCTGAAAACAAAGCATAAGAATTATTTATTTTATAAGAAATAAAACCTACACTAAAAAGAAATATTATTATAAATAAAGACAGAATTACCGTATTTAATT
>CAVGVM010000168.1:0-5564 GCA_963632645.1 Lachnospiraceae bacterium
TAATAGTATTATACATAGTATTCCAATTCCAAACCCAATTAGTTTTTTCTTAGTAATGTTTTTACTTTTTAAAAAACTATCAATTTTATTTACTATTTTTTTGTTTTTCACTTATTTTACCTCTTTTCTTTATATTTTTTATTTTAATAGTTCACACTCCTTTCTAATTTATTATAACACAGATGTGGCTGCTAGCCTATATATATTTTTTTTAAAATTGGTAAAAATATATGTAGTGGTGATAGTTATGAAAGATAAGGCTTATACGCATGAGAAGGAATATTATTATTCTATAATTAGAAAGAATATTAAGAAACTTAGGAAGGAAAAGGGTTATACTCAACAAGATTTGGCTGATATGACTGAACTTTCTAGGGAATATATTTGTGATATTGAGAATGAAAAGAGGGGTAAACATTTGACAATTGAGGTTTTGGGAAGGATTTCTGAGGCTCTTAGTACTGAAATATATAAGTTTTTTGAGGAGTGATTACTCTTTTTTTGTTGTTATTTATTTTTTATAGTATAATGTTTGTAGGTGATTTTTATGGATGTTATAGGAATAATTGCAGAATATAATCCTTTTCATAAGGGGCATAAGTATCATATTGATAGAATTAAGGAGATGTTTCCGGATTCTGTTATTATTGCTTGTGTTTCTTCTTGTTTTACTCAAAGAGGAGAAGTTAGTGTTTTAAATAAGTGGGATAAGACTTTGATTGCTCTTAGAAATGGGGCTAGTTTGGTTGTGGAACTTCCTTTTGGTTATTCTGTACAAAGTGCAGATATATTTGCTAAGGGGGCGATTGGGATACTTAATCTTCTTGGAGTTAATAAGATTGTTTTTGGTAGTGAATGTAATGATATTGAAAGGCTTTATGAAATAGCTAGTGTTCAGGTTAATAATAGTGATTTTGATAGTGCTGTTAAGAGATATTTAGATATGGGTAATAACTATCCTACTAGTATTTCTAAGGCTTTGGAAGATTTTAATATTAAGAAAATAGATAGTCCTAATGATTTGCTTGGTGTTTCTTATATTAAAGAGATTATAAGAAATAATTATGATATTGAGGCTGTTACTATTAAGAGAACTAGTAATTATCATGGTAATAATAGTGGTGATATACTTAGTGCTTCGGAAATAAGAGGATTATTTTATGACGGAGAGTGTGTTGATAAGTATATTGGTTATGATAGTAGTTTACTTTATAAGTCTTGTGATTATTTTTCTTTTTTGAGATATCAAATTATTAATAATTATTATTGTCTTGATAGGTTTTTGACTGTTGATGAGGGTATTGAAAATAGGATTAAAAAGTGTATTAATGATGTTTGTTCTTTGGAGGAGATGATTAATTTTGTTAAGACTAAGAGGTATACTTATAATAAGATAAATAGGATGTTTGTTCATATTTTGACTGGTTTTTCTAAGGATGATGCTTTACATGATATTGATTATGTAAGGGTGCTTGGTTTTAATGATATTGGAAGAAGGTATCTTAAGGAGATTAAAAAGGATTCTTTAGTTCCTATTATTACTAGGTATAAGGATGTTAATAGTCCTTTGTTAGATACTGAGAAAAAGATTACTTATATTTATTCTTTGATTGTTGGAGATAATAGTTTAATTAAAAAAGAACTTAGTAAGCCTATTTGGTTTAGGGAATAAGTTCTTTTTATTTTGGTTTTTGTTTTTATATTTTTTTGACATTTATTAGCATTCTTGTGTGATAGCCTTGTTTTTTGTAAAATTCTATGGCATTTTGGTTGTAGGCAAAGACATCTATAAAGATATACTCGCAGTCTATTGATTTGAAATATTTTTCTATTTTTTGCATTAGGGCTTTACCTACTCCTTGTCCTCGGGCGTTTTTTGAGATAATTAGTTCTGATACTTCTCCACTTTTTGGGCAGGTGTAATCTAGGTAATCATATTCATCATAGTCTCTTACATAACCCATTATTAGACCAATTACTTTTTGATCTTCTAGGGCTAAATAGCATTTACCATTTTTTTCTTTTATTTCTTCTAAATCTAATAATGCTAGTTTTTCTCTATAGTCTGGATGCAGTCTATCTAAGTTATCTTTGTCTATGGTTAGAATGTATTTTTCTAGTTCTACTAGGAGATCTTTTACTTCTTCTAGGTATTTTGGCTTGTACTCGATTATTTTTATTTTTATCACTCCAATCTTTAATAATTATGGTTTTAGTTTATTACTTTGTCAGGGGCTGGTCAATATTTTTTAGTTTACTATTCCAGTTATAAAGCTTTTTACTACTCTTAGGTATTGTTTCATGATGCTTGCTTTGTTTATGTTTCTGTCTGTTATGAGACTTATTTCTTTTAAGGTTTTGTTATTATCTTTTAAATATAAGGTTCCTAGTGTTTCTCCTTTTTTTATGGGATAATTTATATTATTTAGTTTTATTTGGTAGGTATATTTTTTTGGATTTTCTCCTTTCTTTTCTATAACATTTAAATCTTCTTTTAGGAGTAATTTTACTTTGTTTTGATCTGATTTATCTAGTTTTATTTCTTTTATTACTTTATTTTTTTTGTAGATGTTGGTGCTTTTATATTGATTGAAACCATAGTCTAGCATGGCTTTTGCTTCGGTGTTTCTTGTATTTGTGTCATTATAACCAAAACTTATTGCTATTAGTCTTAGGTTTTCTTTTAGGGCTGTTACTGCAAGGGATGATCCTGCTTCGTCTGTGTATCCTGTTTTTAAGCCGTCTACTCCTTTGTAGAATTTGACAAGTTTGTTTGTATTAACTATCCATGTTTTGTTGTCTGTATTTTCTCTTATGTAACTTTCATATTTACTTGTGTAGTTTATTATTTTTTTATGTTTTAGTAATTCTTTTGCTATTAGGGCTGTGTCGTTTGCTGTTGAGTATGCTCCTTTTTCATCAAAGCCTGTACAATTAACAAAGTTGGTGTTTTTTAATCCTAGTTGTTTGGCTTTTTTGTTCATTTCTTTTACGAATTCTTGTTCTGTTCCGCTTACTCTTTCTGCCATTAGGACCATGGCGTCGTTTGCACTTGCCATTGTTATTCCTTTTAGGAGATCATCTACGCTTATTTTTTCTCCTTCTTCTAGCCAGATTTGGGTTCCTCCCATTTCTTTAGCATTTTTACTGGTTGTTAGGATTTCACTTGTTTTTAGGGAGCCGTTATCTATTTTTTCAAATATTAGGATTAGTCCCATCATTTTTGTTAGGGATGCTATGCTGGTTTTTTGATCTTTATTTTTTTGATATAGTATTTCTCCGGTGTTTGAATCTATAAGTATTGCAGATTTGGCATTTGGGGTTATGTCTAATTCGTTTGCTTTTACTATGTTAGGAATAAATAATATACTTATTAATAGTATTAAAGTAATTTTTTTCATTTTCTTCACCTAGTTAAAAATATGTCTAAGTTTGGTGTAATAGAATAGAAAAAGTATAAACTTTTTACCATTTATACTTTTTTCTCATATAGATCATGTTTTCTGATAAACCTTGGTTTAGGAAACTGTAATCGTTTTCTTTAAAATTTATGTTTTCTAACATTTGTCTTTCGTCAAATAGGGCTTGGTTTGCTAGGAAATTTCTTATTTGTTTTAGTCCTTCTTTTTTATCTTGTCTATATATGTTGAAGAAATATTCTGATAGTAGGTAGCCATAGGAATATTTTATGTCATTTATGTAATTGTAGTTATAGACTTGATACATTTGTTTACCATCTTTTAATGGTAGTTCTTTAAATTCTATTACGTTTCCGGCGTTATATATTAGTTTACCTTCTAGGGCTTCATTTGATAGTTCATATAATGTTCCTAGTCTATCATTAAGATCAAAATAATTTAGGTTTAGATCTCTTTGAGCATCGTCTTTGTAGATATTATGTTTTATTAGATAATCTTGTGCTATTCTTTCGAAAAAACTTGACATTACTTCAGTGAAACAATAATCATATCTATCTACTTGTTGCTCTGCACTCATGCTTGACATAAATATATTTTCATATTCGTGTCCTAGTTCGTGCATCAATGTTTTTATGTAAGTTACTTGGTCTTTTATGTTACTATCTGTGAAAATTATAGGATCAGTGAATCCAAATGTGTTATAACATTTTCCTATACATATGTCTTGTTCTTCTGATTTTACTTTATTATAGCAATATAGTCTATCATAACTTTTTATATTATTTATGTTTATGTCATCTAGTATTTCGTAGACTATGTCTTTTGCTTCTTTTTTATTTATTTTATTTTCTGGATATAGTTCATAGGAATGAAATTTGTTTTGTTTGAACTTTTTATTTGTTTTTGTGTAGAATTCTTTATATATTTCATTATCGTTTGTTAAAAAGTCATACACTTCATAATCTTTTAGTAGAAATTCTATACCTTTTCCATTTTTTTCTTCTTGTTTTTGTTCTTCATTTGATAATTCTTGTATTAATGAGCAATATAGGTTGCTAAGTAAAAATCTTTTGGAATTACTCTTTTCTATTTCTAGTTTTTCTCTTATTTGTTTTAGTGTTTCTTTCATTTTATTTCCCCCATTCTTTTTTATTATATCATATGTTTTTAAATATTTTTTTAGATTTTTAATATAATTTATTAGGTGATAATGATGTCTTGTAAAAAGAGAGTTTTTGTATGTTTGTTTCTTATTTTGTTTGGGACTTTGATTTTTTTTATGACGAGAGTATATGAGAGTAATGTTGTTAAGAGTAATATGTTTAGTGAGGTTAATGGGTATTCGCCTTTTGAGAAGGTTCGTGGCTATAAATTAGAGAATAGAGAAAGATATGTTAAGTATTATGAGAATAATAACTTTCTTAGTTTTGAAGATGTTGTTATTAGGGTTAATATTGGGCTTGATAGGGATTTTTATGAATATGTTGGAAATTCTGACTTAGGAAAAGGTAATTGTGTTCTTGTTAATAAGTATTTGAGGCTTGATAAGGATTATGTTCCTAGTGATTTGGAAAAGATTAATGATGAGTATTTTATATATGGAAATAAAAGTGTTAGGTTACTTAGGAGTGAGGCTAGGAAATATTTTGAAAAGCTTAGTTATGATTCTATTAGAAGTGGGCATCCTGTTTATGGGCAAAGTGCTTATAGATCTTATGAGAGACAAGAGGAACTTTATGATAGTGCTAGTAAAAATGGTGGTAGGATGAGTGCTGATAAGGATACTGCTAGGCCTGGTCATTCTGAGCATCAAACTGGTTTAACTATTGATGTTAGTTCTACTAAGGATGGTAATATGCTTAGTTTTGAGAGTTCTGATTCTTATAAGTGGATAATGGATAATGCTTATAGATATGGATTTATTTTGAGGTATCCTAAGGGAAAGGAGAAAATTCATGGTTTTGTTTATGAGTCTTGGCATTTTAGATTTGTAGGATTAGAGGTTGCTAGGGATATGCATGATAATTATAGTGATCTTACTTTTGATGAATATTATTATAAGAAACTGGCAAAATAGGTATTTATTTTAATTTCGAGTCTGTAAATAAATTTGTGTAAATAGAAAATCTTTCCATGATAAAATAA
>CAVGVM010000169.1:0-3033 GCA_963632645.1 Lachnospiraceae bacterium
CCGGCGAATCAAGGTTTTGCAGACCCATGCCTTACCACTTGGCTACAGACCCATCACATATTTAATTTTACAGTAGTTTTTTATTTATGTCAATCTATTTAATTATATATTTTTTTTAATAAAGTATACTAAATTATGTAAAATGGGTATTAAATATATTATTCTTCTTGAAATATGGCTAGTTTGTGATAAACTATTATTGGTATTGGAGTGATAGAAATGGAAAAAACATTTATATTCGGACATCATAATCCTGATACAGATTCTGTTTGTTCAGCGATTGCTTTGTCTTATTATAAAAATAAATTAGGGTTTAATACAGAACCTAGAATACTTGATGAAATAAATAAAGAAACAGAGTATGTTCTTAATTATTTTGATGTTTCAGAACCTGCTTATCTTGATAATGTAAAGTTACAAATAAAGGATATTGATTATCATAGGGACTTTTTTATGAAGGAAACAGATTCTATTAAGAAGGTGTATGATTTTTTACTTAAGAAATCTATAACTGGTCTTCCTATAGTGAATGATAAGCAAGAGTTTGTGGGATTGATAACTTTAAAAATGATTTTGAATAGATTATTTGGAGGAAATCTTCGTAAGTTAAATACTTCTTATGATAATATTTTAGAGGTTTTAAATGCGAGAGAGGTATTAAGATTTGATGATAAGGTAAAGGGAGAAGTACTTGTTGGTGGTTATCGTTCTATGATATTTGTAAATGAGATTGAACTATCTAGTAATGATATTTTAGTAACTTCTAATCGTCCTATGATTATTAATTATGCTATAAATGAGGGTATTAAGAATATTGTAGTTGTGGGGCCACAAGAATTAGATGAGGAATGTTATGAAAATGCTAAGGAGAATAAGGTAAATATTTTTAGAACTGAGTATGATACATTTTATACAATTAAATTGATTTCTCTTGCTAATTTTGCTAAGTGTTTTTGCGATACTAAGAGAGTAACTTGTTTTAAGGAAGATGATTATTATAATGATTTTGTTGATATTTCTAAGAAACTTAAATATAATAATTATCCAGTTATTGATGATGATAATAAGTGTTTAGGGTTGTTACGTCTTACTGATTTAGATAATGTAAATAGGAAGAAAGTAATTTTAGTTGATCATAATGAGAGTGGTCAAAGTGTTATGGGGCTTCGTCAAGCTGAAATAGTTGAGATAGTTGATCATCATAAGATAGGGGATTTAACTACTAATAATCCAATTAATTTTAGAAATATGGCTGTTGGTAGTACTAATACGATAATATATCAATTGTTTAAGGAAAAGAATATGGAGATTCCTAAAGATATTGCAGGTTTTATGCTTGCAGGTATTTTATCAGATACGCTTATTTTGAAAAGTCCTACTACTACTGAGTATGATAGATATGCTGTTAAGGAATTAACAAAGATAGCAGATGTTGATTATGAAAAGTTTGGTATAGATATGTTTAAGGCTGGTACTTCTCTTAAGGGTAAAACTAAGGAAGAAATTATAAATACTGATATAAAATCATTTAATTTTGATGATGAGACTAGATATGCAGTAAGTCAAATATTTACTTTAGATATTGATTCTATTATGAAAGATATTGATAGTTATATAAAACTTATTGAGAGTATGAAGGAAAAGGGTGATTATAAGTTTATAGTGGTTGCTATTACAGATATTTTGAAGAAGGGTTCATACTTTATCTTTACTGAGAGTGGTAAAGAAATAATGAAGGCTGGTTATGCTATGCCTGATATAGTTGAGGGTATGTATATTGATGGACAAGTATCTAGAAAGAAACAAATAGTTCCTGCTCTTATTAATGGTATTAATAGACTAAAATAATATCTTTGTCTGGATTTATAAATAAAAACAAAAGTAACGCAAAGGAAACGCATTACTTTTGTTTTTTTTGAATGATTATATTATAGCCATACATGTCTGCTACTTTCATAAGGGTTTCAAATGTATATCTTCTAACACCTCTTTCATAACTTTGAACAGTCATTCTGCTGACGCCTAGTTTTTCGGCAAATTCGCCTTGTTTTAGTCCGGACCATTCACGCATTATTTTAAATACATCTTTTTCGCTATAATTATTAGCAACTAGTTTCATGATATCACCTCTGTTGACAAGCATACATTATGAATGTATAATATTTTTATATTACATACAGATAGTATGCACAGAGAATTAAAATAATATACTAGTTTTAGAAGAGGTGGAGTTATGCCAACGGAATATAAAATTTATTATAGTGATGAGAGTGAACTTTATGTTAATAAGACTAAAGAAGAAAAGGAAAGATTAAGACCTTTAATAGTAGAAATGGCTAAGGAAAGGGGAATAAAGCCTACAGCTAGATATTTTAAGACGTATCCTTCAACAGTTAGAAATATATTAAGAAAGTATGAAGAAGGTGGAGAAGAGGCTTTAAAGTTAAGGGCAAAGAAAAAGAGTTAAAATACTTGATTTTTGAAATCTGGTATAAAACTCTTTTTTTGTGTTCCTTCTTCTTGGACGAAGCAATTTTCTATTCCTAAGTTACAGGCGTAATCTATTAATTCGTAGTATTCTTGTTTTGTTAGGGTTCTGTTTAGTTCATTATATTTTACTTTTCTTATTGGGGTGTATTGATTCATTAGACTAATATATATGTTATTACCATAGGTGTTGTATAAATAGGATAATATTTTTTTAGAGTCTTCTATGTTGTTTGGTAGGGCTAAGTGTCTTACGATAACTCCTTTTTTTATAATTCCGTTTTTATCAAATATTGGTTTTCCTACTTGTCTATACATTTCGAGAATTGCTTTTTTAGCATATGAAAAGTAGTCTTTGCAAAATGAATATTTTAAAGATAAGTCTTTGCTATAGTATTTTAAATCTGGTAAGTAAATGTCTATTAGACCTTCTAGTAGTTTTAGGGAAGATACTTTTTCGTAACCACTGGTATTATATATTATTGGTATTTTTAGGCCTTTGCTTTTTGCTAGGATTAAACCTTCTTTTATTAAGGGAATATAGTG
>CAVGVM010000170.1:0-2453 GCA_963632645.1 Lachnospiraceae bacterium
ATCATAATATACTGGTATCATTGCATCATCTAATACTGGTTCATTTGCTCCGCTTGTATCTAAATTACCTAAACTTCCTTGTTCATAACTAAGTCCTAATTGCCCAGCATAAATTATATTTTTTCCTCCATTTGCATTATAGGTATTTGGAGTTTCATAATCAAGCCATATTTTCATTTTATAGGTAATTGTTTTTGTTGCTTTAAGTGATCCGGTTGCTATTATATAACTTGCTTCATTATTTATTGTTTTCTTTTCTAGTACTTTGTATCTTCCGTTATTTTCTTGAATTGCTACTTTTATGAATTCATTTGGTATACAAGTACTAGGTGTGATATCTTCGCCATTTATGGAATATGTTTTTGTTGTTAGACAAGTGTTATCTAGAGTTACTCTGTAGGTTGCTGGTAAGCTTCCAGTGTTTTCTATTGTGAATTCATATTCTTCCGAGTTTTCTAGTCCTGAATTATCTTTTTCTGGAAGAGCATTACTAAGTGTTATCGAGTTTGATTCGTTTTTGAAGTTTAATGCTAGGGTTCCTGCGGTTATGATAGTACTATTATCTGTTTTACTTACATAAAATAGATAAGCATATGATGATCCTATAAGCATGGAAAATGCTACTAGTATAGCAAAGGTTGCTACTATGAATTTTTTTGGATCTTGTTTATATTTTACTTTTAGGTTTTTGAATTTATCACTGAAACTTTTTGAGGTTACACTACTTATTTTGTCTTTGTTTGATATATCTATACTTTCTTCTGGTTCTTCTTTTAGATTGTTTTCTTGTTTTATGTCTTCTTCAATAGTTATATCATTTTCTTCGTTATTTGAGTTTGTATCAAGAGTTTCTTTGGTGTTTGTTTCTAACATTTCTTCGTTGTTATTAGGACTTTCTAATTGTATATTGTCTATATTAATATCTTCTTTTATATTTTCATTTGGGGCATCTTCTAATAACTCTATATTTTGATTTTCTTCTTCTGTATTTAGTACTTCAGTGTCTTCAAATTCTTCTTTTTTGTCCATATTTTCACCTCACTGTTATGATGGGTTGTTTTTATATGTTTTATTTTTTCTTTGTAAAAAGAGTACTTCCTACTAAAATAATTATGATGATAATTAGTCCTCCGATAATGTAATTTAAGTTACTTGAAGTGTCATTATCATTAACTACTGCTAAAGCTGATGCTGTTTCGTTAATAATAGCAGAAAAATATATTTTTGTTAATAAGTGCATCATGCTCTAATTCCTCCTTTAACTTGCTAATAGCATAACAAGTTGCATTGTACATATAAATATATTAAATAGCATTCTTGATGATATTGTATATATTATATTGTTTGTTTTTACGTAAATTATTGCCATAAATATACTATTTAAAAGGGTTTGAATTGCTAAAACAAATTCACTAATACTAGGGTTTAGTAATGTTACTTGAAAATACCATGATAAAAGTGAAGTTATTATTACGAATAAAACTCCATTTTTGATTGCAAGTCTTAAACTTTTTCTAAATATTAATTCTTCTACTACTGGATAAAATACAATAGTTAGGAAACATGCGAATAAGGTTCCGTAAGGAACATTTTCAAAGACTTTGGAAAGAGCTCCACTTGATGAGTCTTTTACTACATCTATATTCATTACTCCTGCTATAAATGGAATTAAGATATTACTTAATACCATAATAAAAGCAAAGCCTAAAAAGTATAGGAATATTCTGATTAGTTTTTGTTTTTTGTTTGTTTTAAACTCTTTTAAATTTGTTTTTAAATCATCTTTAAAAGCTAAGATAACTATCCCTAAGAATAATAAATGAATAATAAAGTTTGCTATTGTTGGGGTTATTGAACTAAATTTTAATAACCATACAATATATAATATCCATATCACTACTGATAATAATATTTTATTATTACCATTAAGACTTTTATCTTTTTTCATAATAAAGCCTCCCTATAATAATATTATAAAAAGGATTTATGTTTTTTTCAAGAAAAAGATAAAAATAGTGAGAATATTTACACTATTCTCACTAGAGTTCGTTATCTTAGAACCATCTAAAGAACCATTTCCAGTATTTCATTAATGTACCCTCCTCTCTTATTTTAAATTCTTAGGTATCAATTATCATGTCTTTACTATAATATAATTATATAAAATATTGGGTTTTATTTCAAGTTATTTTCTATATGTTTTTGTTTATTTACATTTTATTATATTTAATGATATGTTTATTTTTTTATAATTATACTTGTTTTTATTGGTTTTATGTTTTGTAAATGTGTTATAATTTTAAAAAAAATACCTGTAAAATAAGAAAAAGTTGTAATAAAAGTTGACTAATGTGTTTTTTTATGATAAATTTATTATGCTTATTAAAGGAGGGATATTATGGCAAGAAATGAATCAAACAGAAAACCTAATATTAAAAATTTACGTTCACATG
>CAVGVM010000171.1:0-3547 GCA_963632645.1 Lachnospiraceae bacterium
TATATCTTCTTTCATTATAATCACTCCAAATACTTTATAATTTTAACATATAAAGTTTCGTAAAAAAAGAAGTTTTTTGTATTTTTACTTATTTTCTACTTTTTCTATTTTTTTGTTTACTTGTTTTTTCTTGGGATGTTTCTTTTCTATGAATAGGTTTTCGAATACTTGTAAATAATTATCTACGTATATGAATTTTATATTTTCTGTTACTTCTTTTTCTAATTCTTCGATATCTACTTTGTTTTCGTATGGTAAATATATTTTTGTTACTCCGGCGTTTTTGGCACCAATTATTTTTTCTTTTAGGCCTCCGACTGGTAATATTTCTCCTTGAAGGGTTATTTCTCCGGTCATTGAGATATTATTTTTTATTTTTATATTTGTGAAGGCACTTATTATGGCAGTAGTAATGGCAATTCCTGCGCTTGGGCCGTCTTTTCTTACTGCTCCTTCTGGCACGTGGATATGAATATCACTTTTTTCAAGTAGTTCGTCGTCGATATTTAATTTTTTGTAATTGCTTTTTATGTAACTTAAAGCGATTCTAGTGCTTTCTATAAAGACTTCTCCTAGGCTACCGGTTGTTATTATGTTGTTATTTCCTTTGTAATACCCTACTTCTATTTTTAATATGTCTCCGCCGTACATGGTATAACTCATGGCATTTACTACGCCGGCTTTGTTTATGGTATTTTTTGATGGTAGGTATTTTTCGTTGCCTAGGTATTTTTTTACTATTGCTTCATCTATTATATATAGGTGTTCTTTTTTGTCTACTATTATTTCTTTTACTATTTTTCTTAGGATTTGATATATTTTTCTTTCTAATTCTCTTACTCCGGCTTCTTTGGAATAGTTTCTTATTATTTTTAGGATGGCGTCATCTGTGAATTCTACATTTACATCTTTTAGGCCATGGCTTTCTATTCCTTTGGGGATTATGTAATCTTTACAGATATTAAATTTTTCATATTCTGTGTAGCTTGATATTTCTATTATTTCTAGTCTGTCTAGTAGTTCTGCGGGGATTTGGTCTTTGTAATTTGCTGTTAGGATAAATATTACTTTTGATAGATCGAATTCTTCTTCTATGTAGTGATCTGAGAAGTATTTGTTTTGTTCTTTGTCTAGGACTTCTAGGAGGCTTGATGCTGGATCGCCTTTTATGTCTTTGGACATTTTATCTATTTCATCTATTACAAATACAGGGTTTGAGGTTCCTGCTCTTTTTATACCATCAATTATTTTTCCTGGTGCTGAACCTATGTAGGCTCTTCGGTGGCCCATTATGTCTGCTTCATCGGAAATTCCTCCGACAGATATTTTTGTATATTTTCTTCCTATGGAGTTTGCTATGCTTTTGGCAAATGTTGTTTTTCCTACTCCTGGGGGTCCTATTAAGCAAATGATAGTACTTTTCATTCCTTTGGTTATTTGATTTAGGGCTAGATATTCGATAATTCTTTCTTTTGCTTCGGTTAGGCCGTAATGAGATTTATTTAGTTTTTTCATGGCATTATTTAGATCTTTATTATCTACTGTATATTTTCCCCATGGGAGACTAAGTAACATATCGATGTAGTTTCTTACCATTCCTATTTCTGATGACATTGCTGGGATTGATTCGTATCTTTTTACTTCTAGTTCTAGTCTTTTTCTTACTTTTTCTGGTATTTTGGGATTGGAGATTTTTTTCTTTAGTTCTGATACTTCGTAATCTTTGTCGAAACTTTCTCCTAGTTCTTCTTTCATTATTCTTATTTTTTCGTTTAGGATGTAGTCTCTTTGGCTTTTATCTAGTTCGTAACTAATTTTGTCTTCGATTTTTTCTTCTAGTTCTGTTACGGATATTTCCATATTTATATCATCTAAGAGCATCATGGCTCTTGTTGTGGGAATTGTTTCGTTTAAATATTCTAGTTTTCTTGTGTAGGTTCCCGGAATAAACATAGTAAGAATATCAGTTATTTTATCAATGTCATTGACTCCTAGTATGTCTGATAAGATACTGTTGCTGGCTGTTGGACAATGTTCTATGTAGTATTCTGTTTGTTTGATTAAACTTCTTGCGTAAGCCATTTCTTCGGCCATAGTTAATTTTGGTGGTTTTATATCTTCGTAATAGGAGACTTTTACTCCATCTACTTCGGATGTGTATGATAAAACTTTTACTCTGTTTAGTCCTCTTATTACTATTCTTGTTTTATTATTGGGCATATCAAGTTTCATGTTGATGTATCCTATTACTCCTACTCTAGGGAAACTTGTTTTATCTATGGAATCTTCTAGTTCATCGCTTGGATGAATAATTAAAATGTGTTTGTTATAGTATGAATCTGCTAGAGAGATAAGTTCTTTGTCTTTATCATTTTCTACTTCTAGTCTTATTTCGCTGTGAGGAAAGAGAATCATATTTTTTAGAACTAATACTGGTAATTTAGTTTTATCCATGTCTTCCCTCCTCATACAAATTATTTCTTTTTATTATAAAGGTTTTTTTATTTTTATCAAGTGTATTAAAGAATTTTCTACATTTTTTTTAGGATTTTGATTTTAGAATATAATTGGTGATGTTATGAGAGTAAAAGTTTTTGATGAAATACATGAGAAAGATTTAGAAGATAGTGTTAATAAGTTTTTGGATGGTTTGGATGATGATAAGGAAATTATTGATATAAAGTATCAGGTTAGTATTTCTATGTTTTCTGAGGAACAGATTTATTGTTTTAGTGCTATGATTATTTATACATAGAAAAATAAATGTACAATGAGGCGCACATTTATTTTTTATTTACTTATATTCTTGTCCTTTGTTTAATTTCTGTTTTTTGTTCTTTTGTTTTTACAGATGCTATGTCTGCTCTTAAGTCATCTTTGGTTACTATATCTGCATAACTTAATATTTCTGCGATTTCTTCTAAGGATTCATCATCAGATTTTACTGCTTTATTAGCAGCTTCTAGTTCAAGTCCTGATTTATAGATATTTCTATCTGCTGCTATATCTACGACCATGCTTGCTTGTTTTTCGTTTTCAGCATTATTTAGAACAGCAATAAGTCCACACATTGTTCCAATTTTTTCATTTGGATAATAATAGGCAATGCTTGAGGCTGCTCTTACTTTGTATTCATCTTCCATTCTAGTTATGAATCCTACAATTTCCGCAAGTCTTACTGTTATATCTTTTTCTTTTAAAGGTTCTCCTTCTAAGTTTTCGTTAAGATATTCTAGTAGTTCTCTTGTGATTCTAGCAGATTCTGTAGCACCAAGATTGGTTTTTGATCTTTCAATCATTCCTACGATAAGTTCTAAGATGTAAGTGTCTTTTCTAAATAAGGAAATATTATTTATAAGCATACCTGCGGCTTCTATTTTTGGTTTGTCATATTTAATATCTGTATCTTTAGATAGTTTTTCTAATAATTCAATTTTTTTATCTTGATATTTTTCATCTGAAGAGAATGATTTTATAAGATAGCCAAGAATTATTTTATTGTCCCAATCTAAAGATAATAATTTTTCAAGTTCTTCTGGTTTCATAG
>CAVGVM010000172.1:0-4404 GCA_963632645.1 Lachnospiraceae bacterium
ACAAAAACCAAAATATAGTGTATAATTAATGAGGTTGATTCTTTTATAAAAATTAATTGAAAGGAGATTATAATGTTTAAAAAAGACAAAACGTATGTCTTTGCTTTAGGAGGACTTGGAGAAGTCGGTAAAAATATGTATGTTTTAATGCATAACGATGAAATAGTAATAATAGATGCAGGAGTTATATTCCCAGAAGAAGAACTAAGAGGAATTGACTACGTTCTTCCAGACTTTACTTTCTTAAAAAATAATGAAAGAAAAATCAAAACTCTTATTATTACCCATGGTCATGAAGATCACATCGGAGCAATTCCATTTCTCTTACAAAACGTCAACATTCCAAGTATTTATGCCCCTAATCAAGCATATGCTCTTATAAAAAAGAAACTTGCTGATAGGAATATAAATTACAAAGGACTTAGACCATACGAAAGCAATGACAAACTTAAATACAAAAATTTTGAAATATCATTTTTTAGAACAACCCATTCTGTACCAGATTCACATGGTATATATGTAAAAACTCCTAATGGTACAGTCGTGGAAACCGGGGACTTCAAATTCGATTTAACACCAATCGGACCAGTTACCGATTTTACAAGAATTAGTGAAATCTCAAAAGATGGAGTTACACTTTTAATGAGTGAAAGTACAAACGTTTTAGATGAAGGATTTTCTATGTCAGAATCTAAAGTTGACGAAGCACTAAATGAAGTATTTTCCAAACACCAAGACAATAGATTAATCATCGCAACATTCGCTTCTAATATCTATAGATTAAAACATATTATTGAAACATGTAAAAAATATAAAAGAAAAGTATGTATTTTCGGTAGAAGTATGGAAAACAATATAAATATTTCAATGGAAGGTGGTTATATAGATGCTAAAGACGTATTAATCACCCCAGAAGTCGCAAACCATATGAAACCAGGAGAAGTTGCACTTTTATGTACTGGTACTCAAGGAGAACCCCTAGCAGCACTCTCTAGAATTGCTGACGGTACTCACAAACAAATAAAACTTAGTCCTACAGATATAGTAATATTCTCATCAAGTGCCATTCCAGGAAACGGAAGAGCCATAGCAAATACCATTAACAAACTATATCTAAAAGGTGTTAAAGTTTATACTAGTTCTACAGACAGAGAAATACATGCCTCTGGACACGCCATGAGCGAAGAACTAAAACTAATGATAAGATTAATGAATCCCAAATACCTAATGCCTATTCACGGAGAATATAGAATGTTAAAAAGACATGCCCATCTTGCCAAAGAATGTGGTATCAAAAAAGAAAATATCTTCGTCCTTGATAATGGCGATGTCCTAGAAATGGACAAAGGAAATATTAAAAAAGTTGGTAACTTCGACGTTACTGAAACCTTTGTAGACGGTAACAGAATCGGAGATATTTCCGGCGCAGTACTTAACGACAGAAAAATCATGGCCAGCGAAGGAATTCTAGTAGTCATAATTAACCTAAACATGGAAGAAAGAAAACTGCTTGCAAAACCAATGGTTACAACAAGAGGATTTATTCTTATCAACGAAAACGAAGAACTAATCAAAAAAATAGAAAAAATATCAGAAAAAACAATCATAAAAAAATTGGAAGACAAAAAAGTAACATTTACTGATATAAAATCAGAAGTAACAAAAGAATTAAATAATTTTATAAAAGAAGAAACTGGTAGAAAACCAATAGTTCTTCCAATTATATTAAACATAAAAAAATAATTACGAAAAACACATCGTAATTATTTTTTTAATTCCATCTATATTGCTGAGCATCATATAAATAATTATGTCTTACCTCCTCTGGAGTTAAAGCCTTAGTATAAACATGAGCACTAAATATTCCTATATTAAGAGAACTAGTTGTAGAACTACTACTATATATTTGAGCCTTATTTAATCCAAAATTACCCATTTCAGAAGTATTTTGGTACGAACCAGTTACAGATTTAGCCTCACTTACCTTAACACCATTTACATAATTTATAACCTTACCATTAGTAGCATCATTAACATATGTTAAATTAACTGTTTCACCAGCAGTAGTATAACTACCAAATTTATTATCATCTTCAACCAATTCAGACGAAGTTCTAGTACCACCAACAACATAATAACTTTTAGCACCATTACTCCTCCAATAAATAGCCATTCCACTATAACGAGCGGCTCCTATTAAAACCCCAGTATTACCATAAGTAGTATTCGTATATGGTGGAAAAGCCGTAAGAAAATATGTTATTGAAAGAGTCCTATCAGAAGTTGGAGGTAATAAAGTCGAAGCAGCAATAGTAGATACAACAGAATCAGTAGTTTGTAAATTATTATCTCCCCAAATTGCTTTAGAACTATAATTAGTTATCGTTCCATTATAACCAGAACCACTCAAATCTTTCCAAGTTGAGGTCGTATATGATTTAGCAGTCCCTGTATTATTATAACCATCATACCATAATTTTAGATTATCTTGTACGTAACCATTGTAGTAATCTGTATAAGCATTCACCCTACGCCCAGTTGAAGTTTGATAATTAGCATCATTTATAAGAGTTGTAAAATTAGTATTATCACTTGATACTGAAGTAATACTATCGTAGTATCGTCTTAAATCTCCAAAGTAATTCCATACTGCTATTTCATCCAAATCATATGTACTACCCAAATCTACTGTTACACATTGATTAGTAGCCTCAGTCGCAGGAACAGTAAAATTCGAAGGAGATATATCTCCATCTGTAACTCTACTATAAGGTCTAGAACTTGAAGCCGTAGTAGTACCAGTTACTGTCTTACCCTTTGCTATATTTACCCCATCTTTTATAGCCTGTATTTCTGTCCAATGATTATATTCACTTGAAACATTATAACTACTACAATCTTTTATATAACGAACATTATTAAGTTTTGTATTTCTTCTTTTAGGCTTAGTGTCAACATATGATATCTTGGCATAACCATTTCCTTGATTAGTACCACTAAGCATCTTTCCTCCAACAAAGTATTTACCACTATAGTGAATTGTTTGATTAGTATGAGTAATTGTTGTTGATTCTTTTACTGAGTTTACTCCAGCATAACCACTTATGTATGATGAACCACCACCTGCTGAGGTATGTTGTCCTGAACCTCCTCCATAGTAACCTCCGCCTCCTCCGGAGTGATTATTAGTTCCTCCTCGCCCAAAGTAACCAGTATCAGTTGTTGCATAACTTTCTGATGGGCATTGTACTGATTGGCCAACAGAAGTTTGGGTACCTGATGAACCATATCTGTAGCATTTATCATTTATTGTTTGAGCATTTTCTCCATATAAAGTACCACCATTACCACCATCTCCAGAATAATTAGGATATGAGGTATGGGAATCTGCTCCTCCGCCGCCACCTGCTACCATTATTCTAGATATTAAACTTTCTTTATCATCGGTATTTATTATTTTACCTTGACTGGTTTCAGCATATTCTCCATCAACATCACTATCAAATACTGTATTTTGTTTTGTTTTAGTGCTATCTAATAATACTATTTTATTCTTTTTGTAAGTTCTTGAATCTCCATAATAATGCCATACAAAAACTTCTCCTATATCGTATTCTGCTCCTAGATCCATTTCGATATAGGCATCTGTTACACCTTTTACTTCTACGTAATTTGCTGTTGCTATGTTTCCATCTGTAAGTGCTGATATACTTGTTGCATTACCAGCATATGTTAAACTTGTACCGTTATGTGTTATTGTTTTTCCTTTTGATAAAATTTTATGGGATTTATCGAATACTTCTAGTTCTAACCAGTGATTACCTGTGTCTTTATCTGAACCACTTATATAACTTCTTACATATCTATATTTTTGAGTTGAAGCCTTTTTTAGTCTTACATCTGTTGCTCCACCGCCACCTCCGGCATTACTGTTACTTGCATAAAAGTTTCCTATACTACCACCATTATAACCTTTTCCATTATCGGTTACTGTATCTGTTGTAGTACCTGAATGACTTGAACCTTTTCCTCCAACATAGAAATATAACTTTTCATTTGCCTCTAAATATGTATAACCGCTTGTAAAACCTCCGTAGCCTTCAGTTAAATAAGTTGAATACTTTGCTGAACCTCCTCCTGCTCCAGCCATTTCTATGTAATAATAACCATCTCTTGGTACTGTGTATTCTTGAACATCTCCTGTATAATTAAATGTTTTGGTATTTACTCCAACGTCCATACTTTCTGGTCTTTGGGTTGCTTCTACTTTTAGTTTTAGGAAGGCTTTGTAGTCTTCTAAATTTTCTATATCTTTTTCCTTAGACTTATCTAGCCATATTCTCATCTTAAAATTTATCATTTCTTTTTTATAGATTATATCACTGTCTATTATGTTTTTTACTT
>CAVGVM010000173.1:0-2234 GCA_963632645.1 Lachnospiraceae bacterium
CTTATATATATGATAGCATAAAAAACGCATAATTTCTCATGCGTTTATCCTGGTTTGATTGTATGTTTAAGCTCTCATTATTATATAAATCATAAATATTAAGTAAGTTATGGTCATTATTATTCCTTTTGTTCTTCCTATTCTTTGATTATAGATTGTGAATATGTAACATATTATGGTAATTCCTAGAAGAATTAGTACGTCTATTAGACTTTGACTATTTACTAATATTGGTGATAGTGTACTTGATATTCCTAGAACAAAGAGTATATTAAAGATATTTGACCCTATTACGTTTCCTAGGGCTATGTCTGTTTCTCCTTTTTTTGCTGCGACTATAGATGTTACTAATTCTGGTAGTGATGTTCCTATTGATACTATGGTTAGTCCTACTAGGGTTTCTGATATACCTAGATTTAGGGCTATTTGTTGTGATGTTTTTACAACTAGTTCTCCTCCTAGGATAACTGCTAGAAGTCCTAAAACTAGCATTAATATGTCTTTTGGAGTTAGTTTATGTTTTTCTTTGGTTAGTTTTTTTTCTTTACTTGCTGTTAGGATTAGAGAATAGACATATAGTACTAGAATGCTTAATAGAACTAGGCCTTCTCCTCTGGTTATAATATTTAGTTTATCGCCACTTAGGAATTTATCGAACATTAGTGCTATTAGTATGAAGGTTGCTAGAATTGAAAATAGAAAATCTTTGGTTATTATTTGTCTATTTGCTTTTAGTCCTTTTACTATAGCACTTATTCCTAGGACTGCTAGTAGGTTGAAGATATTTGATCCTATGATGTTGCTTAGTGCTATTTCATTTGAGCCTTTGGTTGAGGCTACTATACTTACTACGGCTTCTGGGGCACTTGTTCCGAAGGCTACTACGGTAAGTCCTATTATTAGAGTTGGTATTTTTAGGGCTTTGGCTAGATTAGAACTTCCTTCGACAAAGTAGTCTGCTCCTTTTATTAGGAGTATAAAACCTATTATTAATAATATATATATCATAATTTCTCCTTTATATTTTTAATCTTGTATAGATTTTTGTTATGTTGTCTTTTAGTTCTTGTTCATTTATGTTAAGATTTAGTTTTTTGTTTTCATATATGATTTTTCCGTTTATTATTGTGGTTTCTATGTTATTTGTTTCGATGTTATGAACAATTTGTGTGATTAATTCTGGAGCCGGAAATGTGGTTATTTCATCTAGATTTAAGATGATTAAATCTGCTTGTTTGTTTTCTTCGATTGATCCTATTTTATTTTCTAGATTTAGGGCTTTTGCTCCGTTTATTGTAGCCATTTTCAAGACTTCATATGAATCCATTATGGTTGGATCTTTATATATGGATTTTTGAAGATCTGCGACTAGGGACATGTGTTTAAAGAGGTTTAGATTATTCCCACTTCCTTGACCGTCTGTTCCTAGGCAGATATTTATTCCTTGTTTTTTGTAACTTGTTAGATCGGCTATTCCACATCCTAAATTAAGATTACTTACTGGATTAGTTACTATGGAAATGTCTTTGTTTGTTAGTAACTTTTGATCATCTTCTGCGATAAATGTTCCATGTGCTAGGATTAGTTTATGGTTAAGGTAGTTTAGTTTTTGTAGTTCTTTGGTTGGAGATGTTTGATATTTTTTTGTTAAAGTTTGTACTTCGTTTTCGTTTTCTGAGAAGTGCATATGTATTGGTATATTATATTCTTTTGCAAGGTTTAAACATTCTTTTAAGTAATTATTTGTACAGGTATACATGGCATGTGGTGTTACTGTAAATGTTACTAATTCATTGTTTTTGTATTCATTTATTAGACTTTTGAAGTCTTTTATTCTTTCGAGTCCTTCTTTATCTAGATCTCCCATTAGGCATCTTGACATTGATATTCTCATATTTGTTTCTGTTATGGCTTTCATTGTTCCTTTCCAGCCAAAGTACATATCATTAGCACATGTTGTTCCAGTTTTTATCATTTCTAGGCATGATAGTAATGTGGCATAGTAAATATCTTTGTCAGTCATTTTGTTTTCTATAGGCCATATTTTGTTTTCTAACCAATCTTGAAGGGTTAAGTTATCATTGGTTGCTCTAAAGATACTCATTCCTAAGTGGGTATGGGCATTTATAAGTCCAGGCATAACTATTTTATTGTTTGCATTTATTATTTTGTCATATTTTCCTTTGTATTCTTTGGTTATTTCTTTTATTTTATCGTTTTCTATTACTATGTCT
>CAVGVM010000174.1:0-5702 GCA_963632645.1 Lachnospiraceae bacterium
TTGAGGAACTTCTTTTCCGGTTAAGATGCTTATTTGTTTTATGACATCTCTTAGGGCTGTTTCGTTTTTCATGTTATCGTCTTGTAGTTTTTCTGCTAGTGATAGGATTGTGTTTTTGTCTACGTTGGTCTTTTTTTCTACTTTTTTAAAAAAGTTATCTGTTAATTTCAAAATAAAACCTCCTACTATAAGATATGTAAAAGGCCTATTTTTGTTATTTTTTTATTTTATTAGTTACTTTTTGTGATAGTTCTATCATGTTTTTATATTTTTCGTTTATTAGACTATCTGCTATTTCATGAGCTATTTTTATTTCTTTTGTTCCTATTTCGCTTATTTCTTCTTGGACTTGTTTGTTGTAATTTTTCATACTTTTATCTTCTTTTGTTAGTATATATATTTTTTCATATAGCAGCCCTATTATTTCTTCTTCTAATCCTGGTTGATATGGTTTTCCTAGCATTTCGTATAAGTATAATGATTTTACGTAATTGTTTATATTTATTAGTAATGTTTTTTCGTCTTTTATTTCTGGTACGCATACTTTGAATTTTTTTAGTTTGGTATCTTTTATTTCTTTGCGGCATCCTATGTTTTGTCTTTCTTCTTTGTTTTCGTAGTCTATATTGGTTGTTTGTCTACTTATGTATATGAAGCTTTCATCTGTATATAGATTATTGTTTTTTAAGAAATCTATGAATTTTTTATAGTAAGTCATTTTTGTTTTTAAATACTAATTCTATAGGAGTGCCTGTAAAGTCGAAGTTTTCTCTTATTTTGTTTTCTAGGTATCTTTCGTATGAGAAGTGTACTAGTCCTTTGTTGTTTACGTTAAATGTAAATTTTGGTGGTTTTGTTCCAGTTTGCGCAGTGAAATATATTTTTAGTCTTTTTCCTTTGTATGATGGGGCTGGATTTAGTCCGTATGCTTCGGTTATTACGTTGTTTAGAATGCTTGTTTTTATTTCTTTTGTTATGTTTTCTTTTACTTTTTTTACTTCTGGCATAAGGGTGTGGATTCTTTTCTTTGTTAATGCAGATAGGAATACTATTGGAGCGTATGATATGAATTTAAATTCTTCGCGTAGTTCTTTTGTGAATTCTTTTAGATCTTTATCTTTTTCTTCGACTGTATCCCATTTATTTACTACTAGTATGATACCTTTTCCTTTTTCTATGGCATATCCAGCGATATGTTTGTCGTGTTCTATTATTCCTTCTTCTCTGTTTATTACTAAAAGGCATATATCTGCACGATCTATGGCTCTCATGCTTCTTAGGAGACTGTATTTTTCTATTGATTCGAATACTTTTCCTTTTTTTCGCATTCCAGCGGTATCTATTAGAATGTAGTCTTCTTTGTCGTATTTAAATGGTATGTCTACGGAATCTCTGGTTGTTCCAGCGACGTTACTTACGATTACTCTTTCTTCGTTTAGCATAGCATTTACTAGGCTACTTTTTCCGACGTTTGGTCTTCCTACTATACATATTTTTGTTTTTTCATCTTGTTCTTTTTCTTGTTTTTTAAAGTCTTTGGTTACTTCTTCTAGAAGGTCTGCGATTCCTCGGTTGTGTTCTCCGTTTATTGGGACGTATGAGTCAAATCCTAGTTCGTAGAAGTCATATTGGTTGTTTTCTGCTTGTTTGTTGTCAACTTTGTTAATTGCTACTACTACTTCTTTTCCTGATTTTTTTAGTAGGTCTTTTACTTCTAAGTCGTTTGCTGTCATTCCTTCTTTGGCATCTACGACGAAGATTATTTTGTCTGCTTCTAGGACTCCGATTTCTACTTGGGTTTTTATTTCGTCATTGAATAATTCTTTTGCTATGTCTAGACCCCCTGTATCTATTAGATTGAATTTTTTTCCTTGATAGGTTACTTCTCCGTAGATTCTGTCTCTTGTTACACCTGGTGTATCTTCGATTATTGATATTTTCTTTCCTACTAGTTTGTTAAATAGTGTTGATTTTCCGACGTTTGGTCTTCCTACTATACATATTGTTGGTAAATTCATGGTATCACCTCTTTTTTTCTTCTTAAGATTATACCAAAAAAAAAGGAAAAATGCTAGGTTTTTCCTTAAATTTTAACCTTCGTATTTTGCTTCTCCAAATGCTAGGATTGCATCTGTTATTAATGAGAAGAATATTGAAAGTACTCCGAATGCTGTTGATTTTCCAAATACTTTTGCAAGTCTTAGTCTTATGATGATAGCATATACTACTGATGCGAATGGTACGAATAGGAAAATTAGAATATGCCACCAATCTAATTTAACTACTCTTAGTAAAACAATTAAATTATAGATTGGTATTATAGCAGCCCATCCTGGTTGTCCTGCTTTTTTAAAGATGATCCATGTTGTTATTAAGGAAAAGATTGCTACTGCTAGTGCTGATAGCCATGTACCTGTTCCTATACTTGCAAATAAATCATTTGTTGTTGTAGTACTTGAATAATAAGTATAATCCATATCATTTACCTCCTTATTGTAATAATTATACAATATTTGGTTTTTGATGTCTACACTTTTGAATTTTTATATTTAGTTATTAAGTAGTACTATTTTGTTTTCTATATATTATTAGTTGTCCTGGTAATAAATATATGTTGTTATTGCTATAGATTATATCTGATGATGGGGCTTTAAAAAATTCTGATAGGGTTTCTATGGTATCTCCAGTTTTGGTTATGTAAAGAGTTACATCGTTTTTTGGTACTAGAATTGTTTGTCCTTCGTATATGTATTCATGTTTTTCTAAACCATTTACTTGTGATAATAAATCTACACTTATGTTGTTGGCTTTGGCTATTTCGTATAATGAATCTCCTTTTTTGACTTTGTAGTAGTTAAATATGTTGTATAGTCCTGTTGGAATAGTTAGACTTTGTCCTTCTTTTAATAGATATGGTGATGTTAGGTTGTTAGCCTCTATTATTTCTATTACTGGTATGTTGTATTTTCTTCCTATACTTTCTATGGTATCTCCTTTTTCTACTATGTATATATCCATGTGTTATACCTCCTTTTTTTAAATATATGAAAAAAAAGAAGTAATAATTACTCTATGTAGATAGCAAGTCTATTATCCCAGTTAAAAGATAATTCTTTGTATGTTAAGAGTTTTTTTATTCCTTCTTGTTGGCTATATGAGTATAGGGTGTCGTTTTCAATGAAGAATAGTGTTTCTTTTATTAGTTTGAAGTCTTTTATGTTTTTGTTAAATAGTAATACTTTTATTTTATTGTTGGTGTTGTAGTAGTAGACGTTGCCTTCTTTTGTTACGTAGTAATAAGTGTCGTTTTGTTTTTCTATGAATTTTATACTGGTGTTTTTTTCTATTTGTTTTATGTAATCGTTTGTTGTTTTAAATTTTATGTTGTTGTCTCTGAAGGTGTATACGTCTTTTGTTTCAAATTTTAAATTATAGTAAAGCACGCCTTGTTTTTTGTTTCCTACTTCTTCGACTTTTTTACCTTTTTTTGATATTTTGTATTGTTTTAGTTCGTCTTTATCGAATAAGTATATTTCATTATTTATTATTCCGTTTATGTAGGAGTCTTTTGATATTTTTTGTTTTATGTCTTTTGTTTTTACTTTTCCTGTTTTCATATCTATTATATATAACTGGTTGTAATCGTATTTTTGGTTATAGTTAGGGATTATGTAATATCTATCTATGTTTGTTCCTAGTGTGTTTATATAGGTATCATTTTTAAATAGTTTGATTATTTCTAGTTTTTTATTTGAGATGTTATAGAAGCCATTATATTTGTATATTAATATGTGTGTGTTTGGATTAATGCTTTTTTGATATGCTGATAGGGTTTCTATGTTTTTTGTGCTGTTGCTTTGTTTTTTCCATGATGGGCTTGTTATTCCTTGTTTTTGGAGTTTTTGTATGAATGGTGTTAGTTTGTCTTGGTAATTTAGATATGAATATGTTTTATTATCTTTGCTACATATTATGTTTGTTTCTTGGTTTTCTTTGTTTTTTGTTTGGGGATAAATACATTTTGTTTTATCTATGTTGTAGGTGTATATTTTTTTTATTATTTTTTTTCTTTTGTGAAAGTTGTTATTTATTTCTAAGGAGTATTTGTATGTTTTATTTTCTATTTTTAAGTAATATTTTTTGTTTTTGTATATTTCTGTTACTTTGTATGTTTCATTTTGATCTTTTAAGTTATAGGTTATTTCATGATGTGTTTTAAAAATGAAGGTTATTAGTTCAAAAAAGAGAATTAATATGAACAGACTTATTAATAGTTTTATTATTTTTTTCATTTTTTTACTTTTACTCCTTTCTTTGGTGTTTATTTTATTACACTTAGGTTTATTATTTCGTTTATGTTATCGTCTATGGCGGCTTTGTTTTTTGTTTGGTAACCACATTTTTCACATTTGTATAGTATTTTGTAATTATCTTTTTTTGTTTTTTCTATTCCTACTGGTTTTAGAACGCCTTTGCATGTTGATTTTCTATCTCCTGGGTTTATGTCTAAATGAAGTGAGTATAGACAGTTGGGACAATGATCTCTAGCGGTGTAGCCTAGGGGGTTTACTTCTGTTTTGCAATTGAAACAGGTGAAGCTTTCGTCAATCATTGTGAATTTTTTATCTTGCATGTTCGCCTCTTTTTATTAGGTTTATTACTTTGTCTAGTTCTTCTTTGGTTGTTAAATGGGAGATACTTATTCTTACTGAAGTTTCTGCTAGGTGTTTGTCATTTGTTAAGGCATATACTGATTTTGAATATGAATTTGTGGTTGAACAAGCACTTTTTGTTGATATATATATCTTATCTTGTTCTAGGTAGTGTAAAAATGTTTCTGGTTTGTAATTTAAAACGCTTATATTTAAAATATGTGGTATAGAACTTTTGCTTTGGTTTATAATAATATTAGGAAGACTTTTTACGTTATCTTTTAGGTAATTTTGTAGGTCTTCTACTTTTTTGTAATTTTTATCTAGATTTTTCATAGATATTTCTAGGGCTTTGGTTAGTCCTTTTATTAATCCTAAATTATATTTTCTTTCTCCGTATATTATGTTTTTTAGGGGGAGATCTTTATTTTTTAATAGTAGTCCTATTCCTTTTGGTCCATATATTTTATGGGCTGAGATGCTGATTAGGTCTATGTTTTCTAACGGAATGTTAATTTTTCCTATGCTTTGAGTCATGTCGCAGTGAAATGGAATTTTATATTTTTTGGAAAGTTTTGCTATGGTTTCTACTGGTTGTTTTGTTCCTGTTTCAGAGTTTACGGATGCTATTGTTATGATGGCTACTTCTTTGGTTAGAAGTTTTTCTAGGCCTTCTATGTCTATTATTCCGTCTTTTAATGGTGCATATATTACTTCGTATCCTTTTGTTTTTAGATATTCTAGGGTTTCATTTATGGATGAATGTTCCATTTCGGTTGTTATTATTTTGTTTTTTGTTTTTGGGTTATCTTGGCATATTCCTTTTAGAGCCCAGTTGTTTGATTCTGTGGAACCACTTGTTATGTTTGCTTCTAAATCTGTGTTTAAGATTTTTTGTAGTTTTTGTTTATATTTTTTTAATTCTTCTTTTGTTGGTATTTTGAAGAGATTTTCTTCTATTTCTTTTAAAACTTCTGGATTTATCATTGTTGTTGCAGAATAGTCTAAATATGTCATTTATATCCCTCTTTTCTTAGTTTATTATAACAC
>CAVGVM010000175.1:0-8713 GCA_963632645.1 Lachnospiraceae bacterium
ACTTAAATGCAACTTTTTTATTAAAGTGGGGTTGCATTTAGAAAAAAATTTCAGAAAAATGCTAAAAATGAAGGAGATTTAGGAAAATCAATTGACTTTTGTTAATACTTTTAGTATAATTTTAGTCGGTACATTTTTCTTATATAGCCCATTTTATAGGACTTGGGAAATCCTATGAAGAGTAAGAAAGGAAGATTTAAATGAAAAGTTATATGCAAAAAAAAGAAACTGTTGAACGTAATTGGTATGTCATTGATGCTAATGATGTTACTTTAGGACGTTTGGCTAGTAAGGTTGCTCATATTTTAAGAGGTAAAAATAAGGCAACTTATACTCCACATATTGATTGTGGTGATTATGTTATTATAGTAAATGCTGAAAAGGTTAAATTAACTGGTAATAAGTTAGATAAGAAGCTTTATTATAATCATTCTGGTTATGCTGGAGGACTTAGGGTTCGTACTGCTAAGGAAATGATTGAAAGATATCCTGTTGAAATGGTAGAAAGAGCTGTTAAGGGTATGCTTCCACATAATAGATTAGGTAGAGCAATGTTTAAGAAATTATTTGTTTATGAAGGAGAAAATCATCCACATATGGCTCAAAAGCCAGAAGTGCTTGATGTTAAATAGGGAGGTTAATTTATGGCAAAGAAAGAAAATACAAGTTATTATGGAACTGGTAAAAGAAAGACTAGTATTGCTAAGGTAAAATTAGTTCAAGGAACTGGGAAAATTCTTGTAAATGGTCAAGATGTTTATGAGTATTTTCCATTTAAAACTTTAGTTATGGATTTAGCTCAACCTCTTGAACTTACAAATATGTCAGATAAGTTTGATATTACTGCTGATGTTAAGGGTGGAGGTTTCTCTGGACAAGCTGGTGCTATTAGATTAGGTATTGTTAAAGCACTTTTAGATTATGATAGTGCTAGCGATCCTGATAGTGAAACAAGTTTTAGAAAGATTTTAAAGAGAGCTGGTCTTGTTACTCGTGATTCTAGAGTTAAAGAACGTAAGAAACCAGGTCTTAAGAAAGCACGTCGTGCACCACAATTTAGTAAGAGATAGGATATTCTGTTTGGAATATCTTTTTTTTTATGATATACTTTTATGGTAGGTGATACTTATGGAAAATAAAACTTTTAAATCTTTAGATGAACAAATTAAAATTTTAAGGGAGAAAGGTTTAGTAATAGATGATGAGAAGTTTGCTAAGGAGGTTCTTCTTAGGGAGAATTATTTCTTTTTGAATGGTTATCGTCATTTGTTTATGAAGTCTAAGGATAAGTCTAGGTATATTGAGGGGACTAAGTTTGAGGAGTTATATAGTTTGTTTTTGTTCGATAGGACTCTTAGGAATATTTTGTTTAAGAATATATTGATTGTTGAGAATAATATTAAATCGATTATTTCTTATCAACTTTCTAAGAAGTATGGTTATCGTGAAAAGGAATATTTGAAGGCTTCTAATTTTAATACTTCTTTTGATTATAAGAGACAGGTTAGTGATGTTATTGCTAAGATGAAGAGACAGATTAAGACTAATGCTGCTTCTCATTCTGCGACTCGTCATTATGTTCTTAATTATGGTTATATTCCTTTGTGGGTACTTGTTAAGGTTTTATCTTTTGGTATTGTTGTTGAGCTTTTTTCTGTTCTTAAGAAGGAGGATCAATATGATATTATTGATTTATATGATATGGATTTGAAGTCTTTTAATGTTAATATTAGTATTTTGTCTAATTATAGGAATTTGTGTGCTCATGAGGATATTGTGTTTGAAAATAGGACTCAAAAGATTATTGAGGATTCTGTTTATCATAGGAAACTTAAGATACCTATGATGGATAATGAGTATATATATGGGAAGAATGATTTGTTTGCTCTTATTATAATTCTTAAGTGTATGCTTAAGGATAGTGAGGTTAATGATTTAGTTTTAGAGATTGAGGATGCTATTAATAATTTAGAGTTTAATTTGAGGAGTATTCCTATTAATAAGGTATTAGATAGGATGGGATTTCCTGATGATTGGGCTCAGATTAAAAATGTTACTAAGAAGGAGTTGTTTTGATGGAAAAGGTATCTGAAGCAGAGGTTGTTAGTGTTAAGGAAAAAAGTGATGGTAGTAATGTTAATGATAGTGTTAATTCTGATAATAAATATGAAGAGGTTGATGTTGATAGAAAGTTTAATTTTTCGGCTTTCTTTAATGGAAACTGGAAGTATTTAGTTGTATTTATTTTTGGAATTGTTCTTACTATTTTTACTTTTTCTTGTTTTGGTGGTTTTTCTGATAAGACTGCTGAAACGTTAGTTGAGGTTAATGATAATGGTATTTCTACTGGTATTAGTAAGGTTTATGATTCTACTGTGTATATTGAGAATTATAAAGATAAGAAGGTTAGTGTTTCTGGAACTGGTTTTATTTATAAGAAGGATTCTGGTAAGGCTTATATTTTGACTAATTATCATGTTGTTGGTTCTAGTAATTCTTTGAAGGTAATACTTTCTGATGATAATAGTGTTGATGCTAGGTTTGTTGGAGGGGATGAATATTTAGATATTGCTGTTATTAGTATTAGTGATAAATATGTTAAGAATGTTGCTAAACTTGGTTCTAGTAATAATGCTGTTTTAGGGGATACTGTCTTTACTGTTGGGTCTCCGGTTGGGGATGAGTATAGGGGTACTGTTACTCGTGGTATTTTATCTGGTAAGGATAGGTTAGTTGCTGTTTCTGTTAGTGGTGGCACTGATGATTATGTTATGAAACTTTTGCAAACTGATGCTGCGATGAATCCTGGTAATAGTGGTGGTCCTCTTTGTAATATTAGTGGAGAGGTTATTGGTATGAATTCTCTTAAACTTGTTAAGAATGAGGTTGAGGGAATGGGCTTTGCTATTCCTATTGAGGATATTTTGGATCATCTTGATACTTTTGAAAAGGGTGATTCAATAAAGAGACCTTATCTTGGTATTTCTATGGTTAATTTAAATAATAAGGATGCAATTTCTTATTATGGTCTTAGTAAAAAGATTAATACTAAACTTGATAAAGGTGTAGTTGTTGAAAGTGTTCAAAAGGGTACTTCTGCGGATGGTAAGTTAGAAGTTGGTGATATTGTTACTAAGGTTAATAGAAAAGAAGTTGTTAATATGGCTTATTTTAGATATGAGTTGTTCAAGCATGAAGTTGGTGATAAGGTTACTTTAACTGTTGAGAGAAATGGTAGGCTTATGGATATAATAATTGCTTTGAGAGAAAAATGATATTTATTGTCATTTTTTTTGTACTTTTTTTGTTGTTTGTCATATATTTATAGGGGAGGTAATATGGAAACAAATTTAAATAATACAGTTTCAGTTCTTGGTAATTATAATAATATTCCAACGTCTGTATCTTCGCAAGTTCTTGTTGTTTCGATGATTGATGGATTAACGGTTACTAAGAGTGCTGATAAAATGGTATGGGCTGATGGTGTTTTGACTTATACTATTGTTGTTGATAATAAAACTACGGAAAGTTATACTTCACCAGTTATTACTGATGTACTTGATATATCTTTGGTTTCTTTTGTAAGTGGTAGTGTAACTGTTGATGGTGAAAAGTTAGATGAAAGTAAGTATACTTATGCTGAAGATACTGGTACTTTGATAATTAATTTATCTGATATTTTGCCCTCGTCAAGTAGTACAGTTACATTTCAAGTTACGAAAAAAGCATAATAAGTTTTTTAATATTACTAATAAATGTAGTTTGTGTTTAGGTGAAAGAAATATTGATAGTAATCCTGTTTTTGTAAGAAGTGTTTATGTTAGAAAACGTTATAAGAGTTTGGATTGTGATACTCCTTATTGGAGGTATTAAAAAAAGACACTTTTTTGGTGTTTTTTTAGTTTTGTTTAATTGATATTTTTATGTTAATGTTTTTTATTCTAGTTCCCAGTTTATGTGGGTTTTGTATTCTGTGTTGTTTTTGATTTCTTTTAGTATTTGTAGCAGTATTCCTGTTTCTTTTTCTTGTGTTATGATGGTTGTTTTGGATTCGTCTTTTTCTTTTGTTCCTGTTGCTATTAATATTTTTGATGTTGATAGTTCGGTTATGTTATTATTGTTATCTTTAAATATTAGGGCTTTTTCTAGGACGTGTCCGTTTGTTTCGGTTGGTTCTTGTTTTATTGATATGTAAAGATTCCAAGTGGTTTCGTTTATTCTTGAGTCTATTATGGTTATTTCTAATTTGTTTTGTTTTGGGCATATTATGGGATTATTTGCGATAGGAATTAGGTCGAATGTTATAGTCTGTGGTGCGTCAATTGTTAAATCTCCACTGTAAACTATTTGTACTGTTTTTGTATAGTAGATCAGATCATTTTGTTTTTTTATGTCAAATGTTATGTTGGTTCCTATAGGGAGTGGTTCTTCTAGTGTATGGCTAAAGGTTCCTGTGCTGTCAGCATTTATGATGTTTGTTTGGTTGTTGTATTTAATCATAATGCTTGCATTTGGTGATGTTGTTCCTGTTATGTTGGTGTCGTTATCGGTTATTGAGTTTAATATTAGTGGTAGGGTTCCTATTGATAGTATTTTTTTGTTTGCAAATACTAGATTTGTGAGGTTTGGTAGTGTTGTTAGTTCTTCTTCTGTGTAATTGTTGCTTGTGATTGTAGTGGTGTTTTGATTGAAGGTTCCTGTTATTGTTGAGGTGTTCATTGGTTTGTACCATGAAAATGTTGGTAATGTTTGTTCTGAAATATTATCATTTATTGTGATTGGTGTTGTGAAAAGATTTAATCTTGAGTATGTAAAATTAAATGGTATAGTGTTGCTTGTTGTTATTATGTTTGCTGTTTTGTTATACAGGACTATTTCGTTTGGAGAGTTTATGTTTAGGCTACTGTTTGCAGTTTGAAATGATATGTTGTAGTTGGAGGTTGTTATGTTATCATAATCATTGATAATTCTTAAGTTGGCATTTTTGTTTATTGTTAGGGGACCATAACTGTACCAGGTGGCATAGCTACCATTTCTTGTTGTTTGTTTTAGGATGAATGTGGCATTTTCTTCTATGGTGGTGGTTCCGGTTCCATATGTTCCGTATGCTAGGCCATTTGCTGTTGTTACACTTAATGTAGCGTTGTTATCAATTTTAAAAGTTAGATTAGTTATTCCGTATATTAGTTCTCTTGATATGCTTGTGAATGTTACGTTTGAGTTTGTTAGTATTGTTAATGATGGGTTATCGTTTCTGAACCAGAATGATGAATTATTTTTTGAGGTGTGGTTTATGGTTGTTTTTCCTCCAATTTCTATTTTGTTACATTCTGCTACTTCGTTTCCAGTTGTTAGTGAGTTGTCTGTAATTGTTATGACTGAATCTATGAATCTTGTTAAGCCATTTGGGTGAAAACTTATTTGTGGGCCGGTGTAGGTTATGTTGTTGTATTCTACTACGATGTTTTTGTAGGTTGTACTTTCTGGGACATATATGATTCCATAGTAATTGTTTCCTATTATATTCATGTTACATACTGTTACTTTTTGAATTGTTTGGTATGAGGCATTTATGGTATCTCCGTAATTTAGAGTTTTTTTGTCTTCTAGGGTGTTTGTTTTGTTGTTGTAGGTTCCATTTATGGTTATGTTTGTTTTTGTGCTTGAGATTCTTATTCCATTTGTTAGGGTTATGTTGTTTTCTAGATATATGTAGTTGTAGGTGTTATTTGTTTCTAGGATGTTTTTTAGTTCTTCGAAGTTTGTTACTCCTACGGTGGTGTTATTTATTATAGTCATATTTTTTCTCCTTTATTATAATGTTTATGTTATTTTTGGGTGTTTAGTAGTGTTTTGCTTCTTTTGGTTTGAAAAATGTTTAATTGGTAAATATTGGTAATTTTCTATTGTGTAGTTGATTTATTCTTTTGAAGAGGGAGAAAATTTAAGTTTTTCTGATTTTATATTTCGATTGGTAAATTTTGGTATTTTGTTTTGCTTGTTTTTAGAATTTTTATTGAGTATTAATTGGTAAATATTGGTAATTTTGTTTTGTATGGTTTCACATTTGTTTGTGTTTTACATAGTATATGTTAGGTGATAGTTTATGAATTATAAAGTAGTTGTAGATGCTGGACATGGCGGAGTTGATCCGGGTGCTGTGTATGGTGGTTTGCAAGAAAAAGATTTGACTTTGAGGGCTGCTAAATATATGTATGATAGATTTAATGATTTAGGTGTGCCTGTTAAACTTACTCGTAGTGAGGATGAGACTTTACCAAAGAAGGAGAGGGTTAATAGGATACTTGATGCTTTTGGTAATAGAGATGATGTTATTGTGATTTCTAATCACATAAATGCAGGTGGTGGCGATGGTGCTGAGGTAGTTTATGCTCTCAGAAACAAAGATACTTTGGCTAAATCAGTTTTGAATAATATTGCAAAGGAAGGACAAAATATTCGTAGTTATTATCAGCGAAGATTACCTAGTGATCCTACAAAAGATTATTATTTTATTCATCGTGAGACTGGTAAAACTCAACCATTACTTGTTGAATATGGTTTTATAGATAGTCCTAAGGATGATATTGCTCAGTTACAAAATAATTTAGAGGATTATGTTGAAGTGGTTGTTAAGGCTGTTGCTGATTATATAGGTGTTCCATATAAGGCTCCTGGGGTTTCTGATAATGTATATGTTGTAAAGAATGGGGATAGTTTATATAGTATTGCTAATAAGTTTGGTGTTGGTGTAGAGTCTTTAAAAAGTATTAATGGTATAACTGGTAATTTGATAAATGTTGGTCAAAAACTTGTTATTCCTAGTGATACTGGGGTAAATCCTGGTGATTATGTGGTTTATACTGTTAAGCGAAATGATTCTTTATGGAATATTGCTAATAGTTATGGTGTTAGTGTTAATGATATAGTTGATTATAATAATTTAGGTACTACTGTTCTTCAGATTGGTCAACAACTTTTAATACCTAATGTGAATAATTCTTCTAGTGATTCTGGTGTAATATATGTTGTAAAAAATGGTGATAGTCTTTGGAGTATTGGTAAAAAGTATAATGTTAGTGTTAATGATTTAAAAAGTGCTAATAATCTTAATAGTAATATGTTATCTATAGGTCAACAACTTATTATTCCTGAGACTAGTGATTATCAAACTTATACTGTTAAAAGTGGGGATAGTTTGTGGAAAATAGCTCAAAATTATGATGTTAATGTTAATGATTTGATTAAGCTTAATAATCTTAGTAGCAATGTTCTTTTTATAGGTCAAACTCTTTTGATTCCTAGATAATGTAAGAAAAGATTGCTTATTTTGTTGGCTCTTTGTCAAATAGCATCTTTTTTTTGTTATAATTTAGTACAAATAAAAAAATCTTATTAAGATGTAACTTTTAAGATTTTTTAATGTATTTGTCTACATACTCCTTGGTAGGGGATGTAGAAACAATGACTTTTGTATTTACCTGAGTTTCTTTGATCATACCAAAGGGCTGGGCATGGTTTATTGGTGCCTGGATTGTAGAACCATAAGGAGTTGGTTGCTGGATGGTAATATTCTCCACGTAATATTCTATTTGCTAGTTCTAGTTCTTTTGTAGTGGGGTTTCCAACAAATAGGGAATTGTTTATTCCAGAGAATTGGTTTTTTTGATAAATAACATCTGTTATACTTCTTAGGTTTTTGAATGTTAAACAATCTGCTAGAGTTCTATTTACTATCACGTTTCCTACCATTAACATTGCTAGATTTCCATCTGCAAGGGCTTCTGCTCGCATAATTCTGGCGAGTAGATTTTTTTCTTTTTTGTTAAAACTTATTATAGCCATATTATCACCTGTTTAATTATATGTTTGTTTTAAAAATTATTGACAAGATGAGTTTTTTTTATGTATAATAATTTTGTTGTTAGGGGTATAGTTCAATGGTAGAATAACGGTCTCCAAAACCGCTGATGTGGGTTCAACTCCTGCTACCCCTGCCATTATGTAATAATCCTTGTTTTCAAGGTTTTTTATTTTGTTTAAAGTTATGTTATTGATTATATATATTTTATGAATTGGTTTTTATTTTGAAAATTTATTCTTTTTTTATATTTTTGAAATTGTATGAGTTTTAATAGTGTTGATATTGTTTTTACGTCTTATAGTGATTTTGAATATAAAGATGTTTCAATTAATTATATTTGTGAGTTAAATGATATGTTTTTAGTTTGGAAATTTATAAAAAGAATTTTGATAGTTTTGAAGATATTGTTAATGATGGAATACTTGTTAATAAAAGGTCTTCTGTTAAGGGTTAATTTTGATAATTTTGTGGGTGAAAATGAAATGGATTATGTTTCTAAAATGGGAATTGTTAGTCAGGGTTGGTTGGTTAATTTAGTTAAAAATAGTTTTGGTGTTGGACTTTTGATTAAGGAATTTGTCGAGAATGATATTGGTAAGACTTTATTTTGTGTTAAATCTTTAATGGATGTCTCTAAGAGGAACTTGTTTATGTTTTAAAAAATGGTTTTTGTGCTAGTTTTGCAATTAGCGAGTTTGTTAAAATGTTTGAATAATTGTTTTGGTTTTAGCGTTATTGAAATTAAAAAGTTGTTATGTTTTGTTAGTTATATTTTTAGTAGTTAATGTAAAAAACGTTAAATCAATCTAAAGTGCACAATTAAGTGCAATTAAGCAATAAAAGTGTGTT